>JBAPLR010000002.1:0-88866 GCA_037083745.1 Candidatus Dasytiphilus stammeri
TCACCTCCTTAAAATTAACGAGCATTCCGTTCAGTGCACATCCAAATGAGGACTATTTAGTCCCCTTCGTCTAGAGGTTAGGACCTCGCCCTTTCACGGCGGTAACAGGGGTTCGAATCCCCTAGGGGACATTAATAAAATTTAATGTGTTCTTTAAAAAATAAAATTTTGTAAATACAGGACATTTGTGGGTTGTGAGGTTAAGCAATTAAGCGTACAAGGTGGATGCCTAGGCAGTCAGAGGCGATGAAGGACGTACTAATCTGCGAAAAGCACTGGTGAGCTGATAGGAGCATCTAAACCAGTGATTTCCGAATGGGAAAACCCGATGCAATTTATTGTATCATTATCAAGTGAATATATAGCTTGATAAAGCTAACCGAGGGAAATGAAACATCTGAGTACCTCGAGGAAAAGAAATCAAATGAGATTCCCTTAGTAGTGGCGAGCGAAGAGGGAACAGCCCAGAGCTATTATTAATTTTTAATTTTAGTAGAATGATTTGGAAAGATCAACGAAACAGGGTGATAGTCCCGTATACAAAAAGATTGAAATTATTAGCTCAATAAGTAAAACGGGACACGTGATATCCTGTTTGAAGATAGGGGGACCATCCTCTAAGGCTAAATACTCCTGACTGACCGATAGTGAACAAGTACCGTGAGGGAAAGGTGAAAAGAACCCCGGTGAGGGGAGTGAAATAGATCCTGAAACCGTGTACGTACAAGCAGTAGGAGTCCTATTAAGGATGACTACGTACCTTTTGTATAATGGGTCAGCGACTTGTATTCTGTAGCAAGGTTAACCGTATAGGGGAGCCGGAGGGAAACCGAGTCTTAAAAGGGCATTTAGTTGCAGGATACAGACCCGAAACCCGGTGATCTAGTCATGGGCAGGTTGAAGGTTGAGTAATGTTAACTGGAGGACCGAACCGACTGATGTTGAAAAATCAGCGGATGACCTGTGGCTAGGGGTGAAAGGCCAATCAAACCGGGAGATAGCTGGTTCTCCCCGAAAGCTATTTAGGTAGCGCCTCATGAATTCATCAACGGGGGTAGAGCACTGTTTCGGTCAAGGACCTTACCAGGTTACTAAACCGATGCAAACTCCGAATACCGTTGAATGTTACCATGGGAGACACACGGCGGGTGCTAAGGTTCGTCGTGGAAAGGGAAACAACCCAGACCGCCAGCTAAGGTCCCTAAGTCATAGTTAAGTGGAAAACGATGTGGGAAGGCTTAGACAGCCAGGATGTTAGCTTAGAAGCAGCTATCATTTAAAGAAAGCGTAATAGCTCACTGGTCGAGTCGGCCTGCGCGGAAGATATAACGGGGCTAAATTATGCACCGAAGCTGCGGCAGCATTAATAATGCTGGGTAGGGGAGCGTTCTGTAGGCCTGAGAAGACATGTTGAGAGATATGTTGGAGGTATCAGAAGTGCGAATGCTGACATAAGTAACGATAAGGTAGGTGAAAAACCTACCCGCCGAAAAACTAAGGTTTCCTGTCCAATGTTCATCAGGGCAGGGTTAGTCGGTCCCTAAGGTGAGGCTGAGAAGCGTAGCTGATGGGAAACAGGTTAATATTCCTGTACTAGTTGTAACTGCGATGGGGGAACGAAGAAGGTTAGATTATCTGAGTGATGGTAATCTCAGTTTAAGCGTGTAGGTGGGTAGTTTAGGTAAATCCGGATTACTATTAACACTAAGGCGTTATAACGAATCACAATAGTGATGAAGTAATTGATACCAAGCTTCCAGGAAAATCCTCTAAGCGAAAGGTTACAGATAACCGTACCCTAAACCGACACAGGTAGTTAGGTAGAGAATACTAAGGCGTTTGAGAGAACCCAGGTGAAGGAACTAGGCAAAATAGTGCCGTAACTTTGGGAGAAGGCACACTGGTATATGGTGAAATCCAAACGGATGAAGCTGAAACCAGTCTAAGATAACAGCTGGCTGCAACTGTTTAATAAAAACACAGCACTGTGCGAACACGTAAGTGGATGTATACGGTGTGATGCCTGCCCGGTGCCGGAAGGTTAAATGAAGGAGTTAGGGGAAACCTAAAGCTCTTGATTGAAGCCCCGGTAAACGGCGGCCGTAACTATAACGGTCCTAAGGTAGCGAAATTCCTTGTCGGGTAAGTTCCGACCTGCACGAATGGCGTAATGATGGCCAGACTGTCTCCACCTGGGACTCAGTGAAATTGAAATCGCTGTGAAGATGCAGTGTACCTGCGGCAAGACGGAAAGACCCCGTGAACCTTTACTGTAGCCTGATATTGAATACTTAGTTTTAATGTGCAGAATAGGTGGGAGACTATGATATGTAGACGTCAGTTTATATGGAGTCATCGTTGAGATACCACCCTTTAACATTGAGTATTCTAACTGAGTTCCGTGATCCGGAACCAGGACCATGTCTGGTGGGCAGTTTGACTGGGGCGGTCTCCTCCTAAAGAGTAACGGAGGAGTACAAAGGTCAGCTAATCACGGTCGGATATCGTGAGGTTAGTATAAAGGCATAAGCTGGCTTGACTGCGAGCGTGACGGCGCGAGCAGGTGCGAAAGCAGGTCTTAGTGATCCGGTGGTTCTGTATGGAAGGGCCATCGCTCAACGGATAAAAGGTACTCCGGGGATAACAGGCTTATACCGCCCAAGAGTTCATATCGACGGCGGTGTTTGGCACCTCGATGTCGGCTCATCACATCCTGGGGCTGTAGCAGGTCCCAAGGGTATGGCTGTTCGCCATTTAAAGTGGTACGCGAGCTGGGTTTAGAACGTCGTGAGACAGTTCGGTCCCTATCTGCCGTGGGCGTTGGAAGATTGAGAGGAGCTGCTCCTAGTACGAGAGGACCGGAGTGGACGCATCCCTGGTGTTCGGGTTGTCACGCCAGTGGCATTGCCCGGTAGCTAAATGCGGAAGGGATAAGTGCTGAGAGCATCTAAGCGCGAAGCCTACCTCAAGATAAGTCTTCCCTGAAAACCTTAATGGTTTTCTGAAGGGTCGTTGAAGATGACAACGTAGATAGGCTGGGTGTGGAAGCGTAGTAATACGTTAAGCTAACCAGTACTAATCACCCGAGAGGCTTAACCTTACAACACCAGAAATGTTCTATTTAAAAGTAAGATTATTAGTCCAGACAGTTAAGCGCGGTAGAACCACCTGATTCCATCTCGAACTCAGTAGTGAAATGCCGTAGCACCTAGGGTAGTACGAGGTTCTCCTCGTGTGAGAGCAGGTATCTGTCTGGATCTCTAATAATTATTTTTTTTCAGACGATACACTACCGCGTCTAAGGCTAAGAAGTAACCTTCAGGACCCAATCCACAGATAAAACCAGCTGCAATATCAGAAAAATACGAATTTTTACGAAATGTTTCACGCGCATATATATTTGAGATATGTACCTCAATAAAGGGAATATTAACGGCTAGAAGTGCATCTCGTAATGCTATACTAGTATGAGTATAGCCGGCAGGATTAAGAATAATATAATCGATATGTTCATGGATAGATTCGTAGATAATTTCAATTAGTTTATCTTCGGAATTTGACTGAAAATGATATAGTCTTATATTAATCAATTTAGCCTGTGCTATCATATTTTCCACAATTTCATTTAGTGAGAAGAATCCATATTTATTCGGCTCTCTTCTTCCTAAATAATTTAAATTAGGACCGTTTAAAAGTAAAATATTAAATAATTGTTGCATCTAGAATATGTTCTCCCTAGGAGGTATCTTCTAAGAGAAGACGAGACTCGAATTATTACAACTTTTTTATTGAGTGGTAATCTTAAAAATTAAAAAGATATTACAAAATATATGTATTATTTAATAATACACTAGTAAATTCTGGACATAAACAAAAACTGCTGACTAAATAAAGACAGAGTAATTTATTTTAATGAAGATAACCGCTTTTCTAATATTAGAAGTATAAGCCGTAATATTAAACTGAGGAAAAGATTAAGTTTACTATAATTTCCTAATGATAAAAAACAAACGAACAGATTTATTTATTTATCTAGATCAGAATAATCACATGTTAGGAGATGGAGGAAATAATCGAAGGATATACGACGATACAGGAAGATATACTTCTATTTATCTTATATTGATCATCCCAACTACTAACTGGTATAATACCAGTTAGTTCTGGTTCGGAGATGATGATAAATTTGTTATGGTATGATGTGCCTTCATTAGCTCTTACCTAATTTTAAGATAAACATTTGATGTTATCGACCCAAGAAATAGTTAGAATGGAACATCTTTATCAGCTACTAAGATAAACACGCAGCCCATCTAAAATCATTTGTGATCCTAACATGATTAATATCAATCCCATTAATCTTTCGAGAGCATTCAGACCTTTTTCTCCGAGTATTCGCAGAAAAATTCCCGATGACATAAAAATAACTAAGGTAGCTAACCAGGCTAACAGTAAAGCGGCCATCATAGATATAATTCTATGTTGATATTTATGTGATAATAATATTAGAGTGGCTAATACTGTGGGACCCGCTACTAGGGGGATAGCTAAAGGTACTATAAATGGTTCTTCACCCGCTGATATATAAGTATTAGCAGACGATTGTTCTGAAGGAAAAATCATTTTTATTGCAATTAAGAAAAGTACTATTCCTCCGGCAATAGAGACTATCTCGGTTCGTAAATTTAAAAGGGTAAGAATCTTTTCTCCTGTCAAGAAAAACAAGAGCATGATTATCAAGGCAATAATCATTTCCCGTATAATTATCAGATGCCGACGGTTATTTTCTAAAGGTTTTAAGATCAACATAAAAATAGGTAAATTACCTAAAGGATCCATGACGATAAATAAAAGCATGGTAACAGAAACTATTTCTTTCATAAGAAACATACTCCTTACGGTTGAAGGTGTGCAAGTGAAAATAATAATATTTTTTAATTTTAAAAAAAAGATACCTGTTAGTTCAGTGTAATATTTACAAATTGTAAAAGATATAATCAATAATTAATAATTGTCACGGAGATCATTTTCTAGATGAAGATAAAGTATGCAAGTGCGATCATTATCAAAATAATTGCAAGATAAATAAGTTTGAGGCAATAATATTATGAAAACTATAGGTTTCATTGGATGGCGTGGAATGGTGGGTTCAGTACTTCTAAAACGTATGATAGAAGAAAATGATTTTGATAAACTCACACCTATATTTTTCTCTACTTCCCAAGCGGGTCAAAGATTATTCTTATTTAACAATAAATTACCCTTAATATTACATAATGCATATGACCTAGATACATTGAAAGAAATAGATATTATCCTGAGCTGTCAAGGCGATAGTTATACCCTTAACATCTATCCCAAATTACGTAATATGGGATGGCAGGGATATTGGATAGATGCAGCATCATACTTACGTCTTCAAGAAGATGCCGTGATCATTCTAGATCCCATCAATCGTTTTGTAATAGATGAAGCACTCAATAAGGGCATCAAAACGTTTGTAGCAGGTAATTGTACAGTTAGTTTGATGCTTATGGCACTGGGAGGATTATTTTCTAATTATCAAGAGTTGATTAACTGGGTATCAGTTTCCACTTATCAAGCTGCGTCAGGAGCAGGTTCACGACATATGCGAGAATTATTAAAACAGATGGGAATTTTGTATCAAAGTGTACGAGGAGATTTAGATAATCCTGCAGTTTCTATTCTTGATCTTGAACAAAAAGCCACTACAATTAGTCGGAGTACTAATATGACGGTACAAAATTTCGATGTTCCTTTAGCTGGCAGTTTGATACCTTGGATTGATAAAGAGATTAAAAAAGGTCAAAGTCGCGAAGAATGGAAAGTACAAGCAGAAACAAATAAAATATTGCAAACTAAAAATGATATTCCAATAGATGGAATTTGTGTTCGGGTAGGGTCATTACGTTGTCATAGTCAATCCTTTATAATTAAACTTAAAAAAGACGTACCCCTGAAAGATATTGAACAGATGATATCATCTCACAATCAATGGGTTCAGGTTATCCCTAATACTCGTGAGCATACAATGTATGAACTTACCCCAACCGCTGTTACTGGCACTCTTAGCACTCCGGTAGGAAGGTTGCGTAAATTATCCATGGGACCAAAATATTTGTCAGCTTTTACAGTAGGAGATCAGCTAAATTGGGGATCGTCTGAACCATTACGCCGCATGGTAAATCTACTTACCTAAATTTTATCTCTAGAATACAGATCTTTTCGGGACGTTAAAATTTAACCATTCAACAATTCGTTTTTGTTGTAACTTAGTGAGCCATATGCCTAATTTAGTACGACGCCATATTGCATCTTCTATTGTATATACCCATTCATTTTTCACTAAATAATGCAATTCAGCTTCATAAAAATCATGTCCAAAATTTTCACCTAAATCAGAAATCTTGCTTATATCTTTAAGAATCAGCTCACTATTACTACCGTAGGTATACGCATATCGTTTCGCGAGTGATTGGCCCAGAAAACCATATCGTTCATACAAATAATTAGCATAATGAACCCGATTGCTTCCTAAATATCCACCCGGTAAGATATTATTTTTGGTCCATGCTGACCCAGTATGGGGAAAAAATTTCGCTAACATATTAAGTGCTTGTTCCGATAATTTTCTATAAGAAGTAATTTTTCCTCCAAAAATGGATATTAAAGGAGTTTTTCCCTGAAATTCAGTTAGATCTAAAACATAGTTTCTAGTAATATGTTGTGGGGTATAAGATTTATCATCATACAAAGGACGAACACCCGAATAAGACCAAATAATGTCTTTTTTGTAAATTTTTTTCTTAAAGTAATGGTTACAAACTTTAAGTAGGTAGCTAATTTCTTCCTCAGAAATAATAGGATTTTTAGGATTATCTTTATATTCTATATCGGTAGTACCAATAATAGAAAAATCTTCCATCCAAGGAATAACAAAAATAATTCGATGATCTGTATTTTGCAAAATATAGGCGTGAGGTTCTTCATGAATTCTAGGAACGACAATATGGCTTCCTTTTATCAAACGGAGACGATATTTAGAAGGATGTTTTACCACTTCCTCTAGTACTTTGTTAACCCAAGGTCCAGCAGCATTTACCAATCCTTTAGATCGCCATATTACTATTTTTCCACTATCTATATTCTCTGCTGTTACATGCCATAAATTATTTTCTCGTTTTGCTCCAATTACGCGAAAACGCGTGTGCACTTCACTTCCATGTCTTATTACTTCTTGGGCATTAGATACAACTAAACGTGCATCGTCTACCCAACAGTCCGAATATTCAAAACCTCGTGATATGTATGACTCTAAAACCGAGGAATTTTCACAAAATCTGATACTTTTGCTCTTAGGTAAACTAATATTTTTCCTTAAGTGATCATATATAAAAAGTCCCATTCGAATCATCCATGCCGGACGTAAATGTGAACAATGAGGAAGACGAAATCGCAGGGGAAAAACAATATGTGGCGCTGACTTTAATATTATTTCACGTTCTGATAGGGCTTCGCTAACTAATTTAAACTCATAATGTTCCAGATAACGTAATCCCCCGTGAATTAATTTAGAACTGGCTGAAGATGTAGCACAAGCTAAGTCATGGGCTTCTAAAAGTAGCACTGATAGTCCACGACCCGCAGCATCTGCTGCAATACCAACACCATTAATACCACCTCCGATTACAATTAAATCTTTTAATGTTTTGATTTCCATATCACCTCATTCGACTCCTCAATGGTTCTATTGATAGCTCAACTTAATAGTAAGAGTGCTCGCCTCGATGATGTACAGTTGCATCCTGAACTCCTTTAAGTTCCGGAAAATGGTGTAACAATGTTTTTTCAATATGTTCCTTCAGCGTCAAATAAGCCATGGAACATCCATTGCACCCCCCACTAAAGTTCAGAATAACAAAACCTTCCGGAGTAATTTCTGTCAAGCTTATATGTCCTCCATGTTCATGGAGTTTTGGATTAATTTGAATATTAAGAACAGCTTCGATTCGTTCTGTTAATGACATAGCGTCATCTTGGATAAGATCCTTTATCTTAGGTGCTTTCAATATCAGCTGTGATTCCAGAAAATCTTGATTCCTAAATAAATCTATTTCCGCATCTTCAAGCCAAGGAGCACTATTCACATCAATATAAATATAAAATTGGGGAAATGTTAATTTCACATCATCTACTGCAATTGAATTAGGTAAGCCAAAAGCTAGTCCACATTCCGCATAATAAGTTCCAGGATTAGTTACATATATGCGAAGATGTGTACCTTCTGGCTGACTAGATAACAACTGGAGTAAATGTTCTTCTGCGGTACTGCTTATTTTAATACGGATCATAGATCCTACCTAAAAATAGTTAATGAAAATGTTTCTTACAATAAGAATATATTATTCTATTTTAGATCTAAATTATCAAACTACAACCTAAATATTAGTAATGAATTATATATCGTTTTCGCTTTCCTTTGGAAGCTTTGGCATCTGTCTCAGCCATAAAATATTATTCCCTTTTTCTTTCTGCACTAAGAGGATTATTCAAGTGATAAAGAAAATAAATCCTGATATTATCAAGGATAATGATCTTATCAATTCTATTATTGATCATCAAACTGACACTGGTTAAATGTGCCTACTTTATTTAAACCACGTTAAAGGATAGGACCTGCACGTAGTAAGTGGGTTACTTTCGGACAATGCCGGTATTTTTTAAAGTTATTAATGAACTGATGTGCTAAATATCTAGCATTTGTTATCCATTGATCGGTATATTTATAAGAATTACGAGGATCAAGAATAGTATTGTTAATACCAGAAATCTCTCCGGGAACTGAAAGATTAAATATAGGTAATGTGATTGTACTACTATTATTTAACCACACCTGGTTATTCAATATAGCATTAATAATAACACGAGTATCCCCCAACGAAATTCTCTTTCCTAACCCATTCCAACCAGTATTAACCAGAAAAGTTTCTGCCTGAGTAGTCTTTATATACTTGAATAGGAGAGCTGCATACTTACTGGGATGTAAAAGTAAAAAAGCCGCTCCAAAACAAGCGGAAAAAGTAGGAATGTTTTTTTTTAGTCCACGTTCAGTACCGATAATTTTAGATGTAAATCCCGATAAAAAATAGTATTGTGTTTGCATTGCAGTCAGCCTCGAGACAGGAGGAAAGACGCCAAAAGCATCGGCAGTGAGAAAAATAATCTTACTGGCATGTCCGGCTTTTGAAACGGGACGCACAATGTTCTTGATATGTTCTAGAGGATATGAAACCCTAGCATTTTGTGTAGTGGTAGTATCATAAAAATCTATTGACCCGTCATTATGTACCCTAACGTTTTCCAACAGTGCATTTCTGCGGATTGCATGGTAAATATCGGGTTCTTCTTGTTCGGAAAGGTTCATAGTCTTAGCATAACATCCCCCTTCAAAATTAAAGACACCATTACGATTCCATCCATGCTCATCATCTCCTATTAATTGACGTTGTGGATCAGTAGATAGTGTAGTTTTACCAGTACCAGAAAGACCAAAAAAAATGGCTACATCCCCTTTTGGTCCCATATTAGCTGCGCAATGCATAGATGCTATTCCTTTCTCTGGAAGTAAATAATTCATAATAGAGAATAATCCCTTTTTGATTTCTCCTCCGTACCAAGTACCACCTATAAGTTGGATATTTTCAGTCAGATTAAACGCAATAAAATTTTCTGAATTTAATCCGTGTTCTTGCCATAAATGATTAGTGCATTTAGCAGCATTCATAAGTAAAAAATTGGGAGTAAAATTTTTTAACTCTTCTTCTTGGGGACGAATAAACATATTAGTCACAAAATGTGCCTGCCATGCTACTTCAGTAAAAAAGCGTACTGCTAAACGATCCTCGAAGTTAGATCCACACCAAGCATCCACAATAAAAATTCTCTTTCCTGATAGTTGTTTGGTAACAATCTTTTTAAGATCTTTCCAAATTTTAGGAGAGAGAGGATGATTATCACTTTGTCCCTCCTCTCCTTGATCAGACCACCATATTTTATGGTTAGTATTATCATCACGAACGACATATCTATCTTGAGGAGACCGACCCGTAAAAATTCCAGTATTAACTGCGATAGCTCCGCATTTAGTGATAATTCCACGTTCCAATTGTGTTAATTGGGGGTTAGTTTCCTCCCGATATAAAGTATCATAATCTGGATTATAAATTATTTCGATAGGATTAATAATATTATAATTCATTAGATCTTTTTGAGTAGGTCCCTTCCTAAAAATACCCATGTAATTACTTCTCCATTATGATTCTGCAAAATATTATTTTTCCATGTTATAATCGAACAACTTAATAGTCATTTGCTGATATTGATCAATTTTTTATCAAAAAAAACTATTGATACTAATTAATCTAAAACATTTCTTTATAATTAAACATTTTTTTCTTAAAAAAGAGAAAATATTACGTTATGATCAGGCATTAATAATTTATTATAAGCATCAAATACATAGTACTAATAGTGCTATGTTAGCATGATATAAACAACTTAACATATCAACGTTGTTGATTAGACTCTTTAACTAAAAATAAATAATGGTAAGAATGGTAGAGAAACGTAATATATTTTTGATTGGTCCCATGGGTGCGGGAAAAAGTACTATTGGCCGTATATTAGCTCAACAACTAAATATGGAGTTTTTTGATTCGGATCAAGAAATTGAACGACGTACTGGAGCCGATATAAGCTGGGTGTTTGATGTAGAGGGAGAAGAAGGTTTTCGGATCCGCGAGGAAAAAATTATTAATGAAATGACTGAAAAACAAGCCATTGTACTCGCTACAGGAGGAGGAGCGGTGCAATCACGTTATAACCGGAAGCGCCTGTCGTCACGCGGTTTAGTGGTGTATCTACATACCACTGTAGAACAACAAATGTTGCGAACGCAACGTGATAGAAAAAGACCTTTGTTACAGGTCAATAATAGTGATTCACCCCGTGAAATTCTTCAATCTCTTGCTACTGAGCGTAATCCTTTGTATGAGGAAATAGCAGATATTACAATTTGTACTGATGATAAAAGTGCTAAAGGTGTCGTCAACCAAATCATGATTTTTCTTAAAAATAGTTAAGAGATGCCGAATGGGTGATTAATATGGAAAGAATAATAGTTAATTTGCAGGAACGCAGTTACCCTATTACTATAGCTCCTGGTTTGTTAAATAAATCGATTAATTTTTTTCCTTTAAAGGCAGAAGAACAAACCCTGATAGTGACTAATAATACTATAGCTGCTATCTATCTTCACAAGATAAGAACAGTATTAAAAAATGCCAGAGTATTAGTGGATTCTATTATTCTCCCTGATGGAGAGGGATATAAAAATTTACATTCTTTAAATTACTTATTTAGTGTCCTTTTGAAAAAAGCACATGGACGTGATACCACCCTAATTGCTTTAGGTGGAGGAGTGATTGGTGATATCACTGGATTTGCCGCCGCTAGTTATCAGCGTGGAGTGCGTTTAATTCAAGTTCCCACTACCCTGTTATCACAGGTAGATTCTGCAGTAGGAGGAAAAACTGCAGTCAATCATCCTCAAGGAAAAAATATGATTGGTGCTTTTTATCAGCCAGCTTCAGTGGTAGTAGATATTAGTTGTCTAAAGACTTTACCTCAACGAGAATTTATTTCTGGGCTGGCAGAAGTAGTAAAATATGGTCTGGCATTCGATAGAAGTTTTTTTAATTGGTTAGAAGAGAATATTGATAATTTATTAACGCTCGAAGAACTATCGCTGATCCAGTGTATCCGTTATTGTTGTGAATTGAAAGCTAAGATAATTGCTACTGATGAACGAGACCAAAGTGGGTGGAGATCATTACTAAACTTAGGACATACTTTTGGACACGCTATAGAACTAGAGTTAGGATATGGAAAATGGCTTCATGGAGAAGCAGTATCCGCCGGATTAGTAATAGCTTGCCGCATTGCTGAAAAAATAGGGAGGTTGAAAAGCAGCGTGACCGAACGGGTAATTTCATTATTAAAACGTGCAGGTTTACCCGTAAGTATTCCATCTATACTCAAACCTAACCGATTATTTCCACACATGTTGCGAGATAAAAAAATGATGGCCAGAAAGTTACAATTAGTATTACCTTTAAGTTTAGGTAAAGCACAAGTATGTAAGAGTATTTCTTATGATCTCATCATCTCGGCTATTGAAGATAGCCAGCAAAAATTTACTAGAGGTAATTAAGAGATCAAAAATTAATATTATTTTTACTATCTTCATATAAAAATGAGAAAAATAAATGAAACATTTACTGTCCTGCTCGATTTTATCTGCAGATTTCGCCCGCTTAGGGGAAGAGACTGCTAGTGTTATAGCAGCCGGAGTAGATAGGATCCACTTCGATGTAATGGATAACCACTATGTACCTAATTTAACTATAGGACCAATGGTATTAAGATCTCTTAGAGATTATGGAATTACAGCTCCAATTGAGGTCCATCTTATGGTCTCACCGGTAGATGGAATGATTTCAGAATTTGCTCGCGCAGGAGCTAGTATTATTGCTTTTCATCCTGAAACCTCAGCTAACATTAACAATGCTCTGACTGTCATTAAGAAACATAATTGTCAAGCTGGTTTAGTATTAAATCCTGATACTCCGTTTGATAAAATTCAATCTGTTATTTCTCAACTAGATGTAATTGTATTGATGTCGGTGTCCCCGGGATTTGGGGGACAATCTTTTCTCCCGACGACATTTTTCAAAATACGTCACATACGTAAACTAATTAATTCTCTGGGCTATAATATAGATCTTGAAGTAGATGGAGGAGTAAATGTAAATAACATTAGCGATATTGCTACAGCGGGTGCTGATATTTTGGTCATAGGATCAGCCATTTTTAGTCACTCAAAAAATAATTATAAGCAAGTGATTAACTCTATGCGTGCTGAATTATCAAAAGATCGTGCAATTAATTTACCCAATTAGAGCGTAGAACATCCTCAGGATTTTTTATGAACAAACCTATAGTATTTAGTGGTACTCAACCTTCAGGGGAGTTAACTCTTGGTAATTATATAGGCGCATTACGTCAATGGGTACAACTGCAGGATAAGTATCAATGTATATATAGTATCGTGGATTTACATGCGCTAACGGTACGCCAAGATGACGCTCAATTACGCACCGCAACGTTAGATACGGTGGCACTCTACTTAGCGTGCGGTTTAGAAGCTCAAAAATGCATTATTTTTGTTCAATCACATGTTGCGGAACATACACAGCTCCATTGGATCTTAAACTGTTACACTTACTTAGGTGAATTAAGTCGTATGACACAATTTAGGAATAAAATTGTACGTAACGATAGTACTAGTGCAGGATTATTTAATTATCCGATATTAATGGCAGCTGATATTCTATTGTATCAAACTCAGTATGTACCTGTTGGGGAAGACCAGAAACAACATTTAGAATTAAGTCGCACTATTGCTCATCGGTTTAATAAAATTTATGGTCCTGTATTCACTATTCCTGAGCCTGTTATTTCTAAATGTGGATCTCGAGTCATGTCTCTACTGGAACCTACTAAAAAAATGTCTAAATCTGATGATAACCCAAATAATATTATTGGTCTTCTAGAATCTCCTAGCTCAGTTTTAAAAAAAATAAAAAGGGCGGTGACTGATTCCGAATTACCTCCTCTGATACGTTATGATTTAAAAAATAAACCGGGTGTTTCTAACTTATTAAAGATTTTATCTGTAATTAGTGGAAAAAGTATTCCGGAATTAGAAAAAGAATTCTCACATAAAATGTATGATCACCTGAAAATTTCAGTCGCACATGCTGTTTCTAATCTGCTGAGTAAAATTCAAAAAAAATATAATCTATTTCGTAGTGATGAGGTGTTACTTCATAAAATTATTCAGGAAGGTGCCTTAAAAGCCCGCTGGAAAGCTCAAAAGACTCTTCTTCAAGTATATGAAGCCATAGGATTACACCCTTTTAGGAAAAAGTAAGATTCAGTAATCCTGAAGGCAAGCTAAAATTTTATCTCTAAACAAAATTAAAATGATTATTTATCCTAAAAAACTGTAAAGATTTCTTTTATTTGGAATTAATGATCCCCAAAAACATTTTTTATTTAAGCGGATGTACTGACTTTAGATAGGTAGATAATAATTTTCACTCCCTATGATGGATTTATTGTTACTTAACAAGCGCTGCAAGCGCAAGATTTATTTTGAGGAAATATGACCCTTATATTTAAGGGTTCCTATTTAGATGAAATTTCTAAGAAAAAACTTGAGGTATGAAGGAGAAAAATAATGTTTACAGGAAGTATAGTGGCTCTTATTACTCCAATGGATAATAAAGGCAATCTTTGTATAAATAGTCTAAAAAAACTCATTTCCTTTCATATTAAGAGTGGAACCTCAGCAATTATTTCCGTTGGTACTACTGGTGAATCTGCTACGCTGAGTACGACGGAGCATATTAATGTAGTTATGCGTACTCTAGAAATAGCAAAGAGTCAAATACCAATAATAGCCGGTACGGGATCAAATGATACTTCTGAAGTAATCGCTTTAACAAAACGGTTTGAAAATTCGGGAGTGGCAGGCTGTTTGAGTGTGACTCCATATTATAATAAGCCTACGCAAGAAGGCTTATATCAACATTTTAAATGTATTGCACACTGTAGTAATCTACCGCAAATTTTGTACAATGTTCCGTCCCGCACAGGATGTGATCTTTTACCAGAGACCATTGCGAGGCTATCCACTATTAAAAATATAATTGGCATAAAAGAGGCTACAGGAGATTTATCTCGTATTAGCCAAATTCAAACTAGGGTAGCCGATAATTTTATGTTATTAAGTGGGGATGATGCAACGGCCTTAGATTTTATGCAGTTAGGAGGACACGGAGTAGTTTCTGTAACTGCTAATATTGTCCCTAGAGATATGGTAGAACTATGTAGCTTAGCTAAACAAGGAAAATTTCTCGCCGCTCGAAACATCAACCAACAATTAATGCCTCTTCATCAACAATTATTTATTGAAACTAATCCTATCCCAGTGAAATGGGCTTTAAAGAAATTAGAACTAATAACAACTGATACCGTGAGATTACCCATGACATCCTTAACTGAAGATGGCCGGAAAGCAGTGCAACAAGCTCTCCAACAAGTGGGATTAATTGCACCCTCTTAAGACCCAATTTAGTTATACTAAGGGGAGATAATAATAATAGAATGTCACTTGGTCCTAAAAATAATTGCAAATAGAAATATCACCCCCGAGATCCAGAAGAAAAGGTTTTTGGTGTCCTCATCATGGTAGATATTTATAATTTTAGTGCGGGACCTGCAATGATACCTAAAGAAGTTATGGACAAAGTCAAGGAAGATCTTGTGAGTTTGAAAGGATTAGGTAATTCGATACTAGAAATTAGTCATCGAAGTAAAGAATTTTTACAAGTTGTAGAAGAAAGCGAACAAGATATTCGGGATCTTATGAAAATTCCATTAGAATATAAAGTATTATTCTGCCATGGGGGAGCACGAGCCCAATTTTCTGCAGTGCCATTAAATTTGTTAAGTCACCCTAATAATTATGCTGACTATGTAGATAGCGGTTACTGGTCGTTTAGGGCAGCACAAGAAGCACAGAAGTACTGTAATGTTAATATGATTGATGTCAAAACAATAGTTGATGGTCACCACTCAATTATTCCACTGTCAAAGTGGAATATTTCAGATAAGTCTTATTATGTCCACTATTGCCCCAATGAAACGATTAATGGAATAGCTCTTCATGAAGAACCACATCTTAAAGATAAAATTATGGTAGCTGATTGTTCGTCGGTTATACTATCTCGTCCTATAGATATCAATAATTATGGAGTTATTTATGCTGGAACGCAAAAAAACATAGGCACTGCTGGTCTAGCCGTAATAATTATACACGAAGATCTCCTAGAAAATGCTCGTAGAGAAGTACCATCCATCCTGAATTATAAACTTCAAGCCCAAAATAATTCTATGTTTAATACACCCCCTACTTTTTCTTGGTATATAACCGGTTTAGTATTGAAATGGTTAAAAAAACAAGGAGGTCTAGAGATCATCTCCCAAAGAAATCAACAAAAGGCGGATCTATTATATAAAAATTTGGATCAAAGTAATTTTTATATTAACGATGTTTCTGCAAAGTATCGGTCAGTCATGAACGTTACTTTTAAACTATCTAATTCTAAATTAGAAAATATTTTTTTCCAAAAAGCAGATTTACTAGGATTACGAATGCTAAAAGGACATCAATCAGTGGGTGGAATACGTGCCTCTCTATATAATGCTATGCCCATAGCTGGGGTAAAAAAACTTATTGAGTATATGAAATATTTTGAATTAAAGTATGGGTAACCGTAACTAAGGTAGGAGAGGTTGTTTTAACTAAATTATTTATTCGGGAGATGATGTTTATGTGGGATGATTCCTTAACATTACAACCTATTTCGTTGGTAAATGGTACTATAGACATTCCTGGTTCTAAGAGTATCTCCAATAGGGCACTTTTAATTGCTGCTCAGGCACACGGACTTACTAGATTAACTAATCTACTTGATAGTGAAGACGTACGTCATATGCTGAAAGCATTGCATCACCTTGGAATATCTTTTACTTTATCTAAAGATAATACGGTTTGTGATATAGTAGGCTGTGCAGGACCAATACATGTAAAAGAAAAGATCAAATTGTTCTTAGGTAACGCTGGTACTGCTATGCGTCCTCTGACAGCCGCACTAAGTTTAACTTCTAATGATATTATTTTAACAGGAGATGCGCGCATGAAGGAACGTCCCTTAGGACCTTTAGTCCACGCACTCCGTCAAGGAAAAGCCAGGATTGATATAGAAAAAGATGTTCCTCCTGTTCATTTAAGAGGAGGTTTTAAGGGGGGAACAATTATCATTGATAGTAGTCAGTCAAGCCAGTTTTTAACTGCTTTGCTAATGGCTGCACCACTTGCTTCTAAAGATACTCGGATATTGATAACCGGAGAGTTAGTGTCTCGTCCATATATTGATATTACATTACGTTTGTTAGGTGATTTTAAAGTTATGATAGTCAATAATAACTATCGGGAATTTCTGATTAGGGGAAATCAACAATATCACTCTCCCGGAAGATATATAATAGAAGGAGATGCTTCTTCATCCTCATATTTCTTAGCCGCTGGGGCGATCAAAGGTGGAAAAGTTAGGGTGGTCGGAATTGGTCGCAATACCAGACAGGGAGATATTTCTTTTTCGGATATTATCCAACAAATGGGAGCCCAAATTGAATGGCGTGATAATGAAATTATTTGTCAACGGGGTAATCTCAGGTCCATTAATATGGATATGAACGACATACCAGACGCAGCTATGACGCTGGCCACAATGGCTCTTTTTGCTCGAGGAACTACTACATTAAGTAATATTTATAACTGGCGTATTAAAGAGACCGATCGTTTGACTGCTATGTCAACTGAATTGCGAAAAGTAGGAGCCCAAGTAATAGAAGGAAGAGATTACATATCTATTACGCCTCCAGAAAAAATTAATTATGCCGAAATTGACACCTATAACGATCATCGGATGGCGATGTGTTTTTCATTATTGGCACTTTCATCATCCCCAGTAACGATACTGAATCCTAACTGTGTTGGAAAAACTTTTCCTAGTTATTTTAGCAAACTCGCTGATATTAGTACTGTTTAAATAAAAGGATTTCAAATATTAGTAGAATAATACCTGTTATTACAATTGATGGACCTGCAGGCGCAGGTAAAAGTGTGCTTTGTTGTTCTCTAGCTAAAATACTCCATTGGAATTTATTAGATTCTGGTGCTCTTTATCGAGTTTGTGCTTGGTCCGTAATAACTAATAAAATACCTATCACCAATGAAATAGCATTATTATCCATGGCAAAAAATTTGTCGCTTTCTTTTCTCCTAAAAGAAAATGGAAACTATGAAATTTTTTTAGATAAAAAAAATATTACGAATATAATTCGGATGGAAAAGCTAGGACAAATAGCTTCACATTTAGCGAAAGTTCCTTCCGTTAGAAAAGTACTAACAGATCGATTGCGTTCCTATAGGAAAAAACCAGGATTAATTGCAGAAGGACGAGATATGGGTACAGTAGTATTTCCTGATGCAATAGTAAAATTTTTTTTAGATGCTAGTGTAGAAGAACGTTCTCGTCGCCGAGTGTTACAGTTGCATAACAAAGGCTTTAGTGTTAAATTCAATAAAGTGTTAAATGAAATTAAACTTCGTGATGAACGTGACCGTAGGAGGGTAATCTCACCATTAATACCAGCGGACGATGCGATTATCCTAGATTCTACTGGTATGAATCTAGGTGAAGTGATAAAAAAAGCTTATGCATATTTACCTTTTGCTCAATTTTCAATTGATTGACACAAAAGTGTGAAATTTAATAATTAATCTATGAGGTATTCCTTTATATATAATAAGGAATGTTACATAATAGGTAAACCATTCCAGCTCATGAATAGAGATGGAGCCATTCAAAGAATAATAAAGATATTTCAATATGACTGAATCTTTTGCTAAATTTTTCGAAGAATCCCTAAAAGAAATACCCCACCGACTAGGTTCTATTGTAAGTGGTATTATTGTTGCTATTGAGAAAGATATAGTATTAGTAGATGCGGGGTTAAAATCAGAGTCAGCAATTCCTATTGAACAATTTAAAAATGATCATGGAGAATTAGAAATTAAAACAGGTGAAAGAATAGATGTTGCTTTGGAAGCAATAGAAGATGGTTGTGGAGAAACTATTCTTTCCCGCGAAAAAGCTAAACGATATGAAGCTTGGTTACGTTTAGAAAAGGCTCATGAAGAAGCGGCTACTATTACGGGTATTATTAATGGTAAAGTCAAAGGAGGTTTTACAGTTGAGATAAATGGAGTGAGAGCATTTTTACCAGGATCGCTAGTAGATGTGCGTCCACTGCGGGATTCTCAACCTTTAGAAGGTAAGGAATTAGAATTTAAAGTTATAAAATTAGATTTAAAACGTAATAATGTAGTAGTATCCCGTCGTGCCGTTCTCGAATTAGAAAATACTGCGGACCGAGAACAATTACTATCTAATTTACAAGAAGGTAGCATCGTCAAAGGAATAATTAAAAATCTTACGGATTATGGAGCTTTTGTGGATTTAGGAGGAATTGACGGACTATTACATATTACTGACATGGCATGGAAAAGAGTTAAACATCCTAGCGAAATTGTGAATGTGGGAAATGAAATTACCGTCAAGGTGCTAAAATTTGATCGCGAACGCATCCGAGTCTCTTTAGGTTTAAAACAACTAGGCGAAGATCCTTGGATTGATCTATCAAAACGTTATCTGGAAGGTACTCGGAGGTATTATGGACGAGTTACTAATCTTACGGATTATGGAGCTTTTGTTGAGCTTGAAGAAGGAGTAGAAGGATTAGTGCACGTCTCCGAAATGGATTGGACTAATAAGAATATTAATCCGTCTAAAATCATGCACGTGGGTGATATGATCGAAGTAATGGTATTAGATATTGATGAATCACGACGTCGCATTTCCTTAGGATTAAAACAATGCAAAACTAATCCGTGGAAAAAATTTGCAGATACTTTTCATAAAGGTGATAAGGTTAAAGGTAAGATCAAATCCATTACAGATTTTGGAATGTTTATTGGTCTAGAAGGAAATATTGACGGACTAGTGCATCTTTCAGATATCTCTTGGCATCTTAAAGGAGAAGAAGCCGTTAGGAAATATAATAAAGGTGAGGAAATTATCGCCGTAGTACTACAAGTAGATGCCGAAAGGGAGCGTATATCTCTTAGTATTAAACAGTTAAGTGAAGATCCCTTGAATAACTTTCTATCTCTAAATAAAAGAGGTGCTCTAGTAACAGGTAAAATAATAGATGTAGATCAAAAAGGAGCTAAAATTCAATTATCTGAAGGGGTAGAAGGATATCTTCGCTCTCCTGAAGAAACACTGCATTTAAATTTCAATATAGAAGACGTAGTTGAGACTAAGTTATCTGGCGTAGATCGTAAGAATCGAATAATTATCCTGTCTCTTCCCCAAATAGAAGAAGATAAAGAAAAAACCAAATCTACGGATGACAACAGTCCTTTTTCTAGTGCTATGGCAGAAGCATTTAAAGCAGCAAAAGGAGAATAAAAAGTAACTAACCATTATTTTGAAATGTTCGCGGATACGAGGATCAAGTGATATTTTGGATTATCTCGACATAAAGATGAAAGATCGAGGGCTCAATCATCGTCCAGGAAAATTTTCATTCGATCAGAAGTAGTACTCTGACCCTAAATTTCGAGATCAAAATAAACTACTTCTAGTTGATGGCTCATCACAAGCATAACAACAAGAGCAATCAATTTTTGGAGCGGATCAAATATCTGATTATTATCTGTAATGCAGGATAATGGACTGGATTACGAAATCTTCCTCTAAGTGGAAGCATATTCTGTTCTTTTATTTCTGAAATCACTATTAAATTATATTAGTGGTGGGTCGTGCAGGATTTGAACCTGCGACCAATTGATTAAAAGTCAACTGCTCTACCAACTGAGCTAACGACCCCTGAAATCACAAATAATATCATTATGGGTGATGACGGATTCGAACCGCCGACCCCCTCCTTGTAAGGGAGATGCTCTACCAACTGAGCTAATCACCCCATATTAAGCTTAATTATAGAGATAGTTCAAAACGAGTCAACGATTTTAGGCTAATTAAATTGAATATTTTTTATATTATAACAATAAAAATATAGAGATTAAATGAAAATAAAAACTCGCTTTGCACCCAGTCCTACGGGGGACCTACATATTGGGGGAGTGCGCACAGCTCTTTATTCCTGGTTATTTGCTCGTAAACACGGCGGGGATTTTTTATTACGCATCGAGGATACTGATTATTTTCGTTCTAACAAGAAATATCGGGATGCAATCATAGAGGGGTTAACATGGCTTAAGATTGATTGGAATGATGGTCCTTATTACCAGTCCGATCGAGGAGATCGATATAATGCAGTAATAGATGATATGTTAGAAAGAGGACACGCCTATAAATGTTATTGCACTAAAAAACGTTTAGATAACATGCGAAATGTACAGATATCAATGGGAACTACCCCTCGTTATGATGGTTACTGTCGGAAGAGTAACGCAGATTTTCATCATCCTCTACAACCTTATGTAGTTAGATTTAAAAATCCTCAGCAAGGAACAAGTTCTTTTCACGATCTCATCCGGGGTAATATTATAGTAAAAAATCAAGAATTAGATGATTTAGTTATTCGTAGATCAGACGGGACACCTACCTATAATTTTTGTGTTGCTATAGATGATTGGGATATGAAGATTACCCATGTGATTCGAGGAGACGATCATATAACTAATACCTTTCGTCAAATTAATATATTAAAATCATTGGAAGCTTTTATCCCTGCTTATGCTCATCTTTCCATGATTCTAGACGAAAGTAGCCAAAAAATATCGAAGCGTAATAATAATGGATTGCTAAGTATTATGCATTATCGGAATGAAGGTTATTTACCAGAGGCACTGATTAATTATTTAGTGAGATTGGGATGGTCGTCGGGAAATAGAGAAATATTAAGTATTGAAGAAATGAAAGTATTATTTACTTTAGATGGAGTGAGTAAATCTTCGAGTACATTAAATCCTAAAAAGCTTCTGTGGCTTAATCACCACTATATTAATCAATTACCAGCAAGCTATGTAGCATCACAACTTCAATGGCAGATGACGAAAGAAAATATTAACCCTCATAATGGACCTTCGTTAACTAGGCTAGTAGAACTCTATGGGTTACGTTGTAAAACTCTAAAAGAGATAGTAGTATCTAGTAGATACTTATATGAGGCAATAACTCTTAAGGATAATAAGTTCGCTAAGCAATATCTGACTTATAGCAGTAAAAAACCGCTGGAAAGAATGCGCGATAAGTTAAATAAAAGTTACATCTCGGAGGATGACTGGGAGATAGAAACTATACATAATTATATCACATCTACGGCAGACGATCTGGGTATCAGTTTAGGTCAAGTCGCAATGCCATTACGTGTAGCCATAACTGGTACTAATATATCTCCCTCTATTGCTGCAATAGTACATGCTATTGGTAAAGAGTGCATTATCCGACGAATAAATAACGCCTTGAATTTTATTAGGGGCCAGTGATAATCTTATTATGAGAATGGGGCTATAGCTCAGTTGGTAGAGCAATTGCATGGCATGCAATAGGGCAGCGGTTCAAATCCGCTTAGCTCCACAGCCTAAAAGAAATGTCTTTCCGGTCACCGACTATTTTCAATTTTACTACCCAGAAGAAGTGTTCCCTGTAGGAATTGAACCTACAACTAGCCCTTAGGAGGGGCTGATTATATCCATTTTAACTAAGGGAACAAATCAAGTATTTATTCCTACTTATTACTATAACTTATCTGTCGTTTGTACAGTTTATATCTTATTAAGCAGGTTGCGGCCTACGGCCAAGGACGGCAGGAACAAATAACGTGAACGCTATCATTGTGGAAGACGATATTTATGATCAGAAGTCACTCATCTGGATCTTTAGTCAGTTTAGAAGAATAATTTGTATAAAAGGTATATTTAATGATGGACTGGAGTTCTTTAAATACCTTCAAAATCATCAAGTTGATGTGATCTTTCTCGATATACACGTTCCTACTGTAGATGGACTTATTTTAGCTCAGACTATAAATCAATGGGACAGTAAACCCTTGATAGTTTTTATTACTGCTTATAAAGAACATGCCGTCCACGCTTTGGAGTTAGAAGCGTTTGATTATATACTTAAACCTTTGAAAAAGTCACGAATTATAAAAATGTTGCGAGATCTAGAAGAAAATAATTTTCATCCGTTCTCCAAAGAGAGTCAATATTTTTATAATAGTTATAAAAGTGCTAACTTTCATACTCTTAACTTAGTTAAGAATAAACGATTTATCGTAACTAATATTAGTGATATCTGCTATGTAGAAGCTCACAAAAAAATGACATTTGTTTATACCTTTTCAGGGGAAGAGTATGTCATGCCTGTAAGTATTTCAAAATTTTGCAAACAACTTCCTTCTGCCTATTTTTTTCGTTGTCACCGGTCTTACTGTGTGAATATCAATCATATCCGCGAAATTGAACCGTGGTTTAATCAGACTTATCTACTTAAACTACATCATCAAAAATTACGAGTTCCGGTTAGCCGCAGTAAGATAAAAATTTTTCGGCAAATCATGCACATTTAACGATCTTTAATACCCTGAAAAAGGGAATGTTAGACGGTAGAGCTAGTCAAGATCACACCTTTCATTTATGATTTGGTTGTTATAACTTGCGATTTAATCCCGGATATTAAATTTCTCCGCTTTCGAAAATTTTGTAAAAAAAATTATATCACCACATATACTAACTAATCTTTCTTCCACTATTAATTATTGTTTAATATATCTTGAAAATAAGGATAAATATGTTTGGCCAAAATCCCGCAAGAAAAAAATCACCTGATAGGGACCTTCTCTGGGTGGAGGAAATATACCAAACAGTTCAAGGAGAAGGACCATATAGTGGGTATTCCGCTACTTTTATCAGGTTATCAGGTTGTAACTTAAAATGTTACTGGTGTGATACACAATTCGAATTATTTAAGTTTCATCTATACCCGGTAGAAATAATTAAAGAAATATATAATCGAAATTACCCTCCTCCGGAATTGGTAGTTATTACTGGGGGAGAACCATTTCGACAAAATATATCCCCATTAATAAATGACCTTCTTCAGGAAAATTTTCAAGTACAAATAGAAACCAATGGTACTATACATCGTCCTCTTAATCATAGGGAGAAAAATATTACGATTGTCTGCAGTCCGAAAACTCCTCAATTACATCCCCAGAATGTAAAAATAATCACGCACTATAAATATGTAGTAGCACATGGAGAAATTGATGCCCAAGATGGTCTGCCTGCTTTCTGCACTCAAGTACCAGGAAAACAGATAAGGTTATTTAGAGCTCCTAGGGAAAAACCGGTTTATCTTATGCCGCGAGATGATTATGATCCCGAAATTAATAAAAAAAACCGAAATACTTGCATAGAAGTAGCTATGAAATATGGTCGGACATTAAATATTCAGTTACACAAACACTTACAACTACCATAATTAGAATGTTTGTTAAAGATGCAGAAGCATCTTCTAAGATGAAGGAAGGTATTATTATGTCAGATATACAAAAATTGAAGAAAGAAAAAGCATATCAAGCGGTAGTAGAAATTTTACATTATCTGGGCGAAGATGTAACTAGACAAGGATTAATTGATACTCCGAAACGTTTCTTAAAATCCTTGAAAGCTCAAACTGAAGGTTATTCTAAAGATGCTCATAAAATTCTGGAAAAATTTTTTGAAGAAGTGGAGGGCTACGATAATTTAGTACTTCTTCAAAATATTCACTTTGAATCTACCTGTGAACATCATCTTGCTCCCATAGTAGGTAGTGCAGTAGTAGGTTATATCCCTGATAGAAGAGTAGTGGGGCTGTCAAAATTAGCTCGGATAGTAGATGTCTTCTCCAAAAGATTACAGATTCAGGAAAGATTAACAGCTCAGATTGGACAGACAATGGATGAAGTACTCAAACCTCAAGGTGTAGGAGTGATCATTCGGGCCCGACATAACTGTTTGTGTACCCGGGGTGCTTATAAACCTAATGCATTTATGACGACTCTTTATTTTTCGGGAATTTTTGAACAAGATTTGTTAAAAAAAGAAGAATTTTATAAATCTGTTTCGCTGCCGTGGGGCACAGGAGTACATTATTCTCAGTAAGGAATATATCATGTATAAAATAAATAGAAAAATTGAAATTGATGCGGGACATCGTATTAAAGCACATGATTCAAAATGTCACAATTTACACGGACATAGATATTCTATTCTGGTGACTCTAACATCCAAAGAATTAATCTCTGAAGGTAGTCAATCAGGGATGGTAATGGATTTTAGTTTTGTAAAAGAGGTGATGCATGAATGTATTGATAGAAATTGTGATCATGCCATTATTGTAGATGCAGAAGATGATTATCTCATAAATATATTAGATATAGTGGAATATGGACGTAAAGTACAACAATCAAAGACCGCTTTACTGATCCATAATAGCGCCCAAATGAAAATTTATATTGTGCCATTTTCGCCTACCGCCGAAGCGTTAGCAAAACACTGGTATGAAATTCTGTCCGAAAAAATTTTAAACCGCTTAATGGGAATAATCCATCCGCTGATTATAGATTCGGTTAGAGTGTATGAAACACCTAATTGTTGGGCCCAGTATCCTGCTTCTTATAAGAAGGAGAGAGAAAATGTTTAGAAAGAGTTATGTGTTTGATGATGTGCTCCTTGTTCCAAAGTTAAGTCATGCATCTAGTAGAAAAAATATTGATATTAGTGTTAAGTTGAACCGAATAGGAGAGTTAAGTATTCCAATTATTTCCGCCAATACCCAATGGTGTACGGAATCAGCTATGGCCACTGAAATGGCCAGGTTAGGAGGAATAGGTATTATCCATCGTATGTGCACTCTAGAAACTCAAGTCAGTGAGGTACGGAGGGTCAAAAATAACTCGAAGTTTTGCTATGATACTCATATCAAACCTACGGTAGATAAATATGGAACTTTGAAAGTGGGGGCATCGGTAGGGGTAATTGATGATTATTTTGATCGAGCAACCAAATTAATTAATGCTGGGGTAGATTTTATCACTGTAGATGTTGCTCATGGTCATTCTAAGCAGGCTCTAGAGGCGATTAAAAAGTTAAGTGATCATTTTCCCGATATACCTTTGATAGCTGGTAATGTAGCTACGTCACAGGGGGTACTAGATTTAGTAAGGGCGGGAGCAAGTATAATAAAAGTAGGGATAGGACCTGGGAGTGTATGTACTACTAGATCTATAACAGGGGTAGGAGTTCCTCAATTAACCGCTATTATAGATTGTGTTCAACCTGCTAAAGAACTTGGGGTAAGTATCATTGCGGATGGAGGCATAAGAAGCTCTGGTGATATAGTAAAAGCATTAGCAGCGGGTGCGACGTGTGTAATGTTAGGAAAAATGCTCGCTGGAACCAAGGAAAGTGCAGCTCAGTTCCTGGAAGTAGAAGGAAAAAAATATAAAGCTACTAGAGGTTTCGTAACCTTTGGCACTAAAATGGAAATAAGACGTTTACAGGGAGTCCAAATAACTAAAGAAGAATATATCCACTATGTACCGGAAGGGATCGAAGCTTGTTTCGAATATGTTGGATCTTTACGAGAATATATTTATCAATTAAGAGGAGGAATTCAATCTGGTTTTAGTTATTGTGGAGCTAATAATTATTCTGAACTATTGTTGAATCATGAGTTTATCCATGTTTCTTCAAAAACGCAGCAAGAAAGTATAGCTCATGCTATGTATTCTGCACCCTATCACCCGATCGATTATAAGAAAGAGGTCATCAGTGATGATTAGTGTTTCCTGGAATGAAATAAACAGACTATCTCTCAATATAGTTTCAATAATTAAAAATAAAAATGTCCAATATGACTGTATTATTGGTATCTCCCGCTCTGGATTAGTGCCAGCAGTGATTATTGCACATGCTCTAGGAGAGAGAAATTTCGAAGCGATTTCTATTAAAAGAAATAAAACAGATAATATTAACTCTGAAAAAATTTTTCCTAATATAGAAGATGATGTAGGTTTATTAATGGCAAAAAAATATAGTCATTGGATTGTGATTGATGATATTGTGGGAAGCGGAGAAACTATAAAATATATTAGAAAAAAATTTACTGTTCCAAATCGAACAATCTTTGTAGCAAGTTTATTTTTTAATTCTAGCAATGGGGATGTTACTAAGATCAATAACTTGGTAGATTATTTTGCACAAGAGGAACAGTCATGGGTAAGATTTCCTTGGGAAAAACATCTGGAGTAAATATGAGGAACTTACTTTCTCAAATATCGTTTCAAAAAGTAGACCAACCATTATCTCCTCACTTAGAAGTGTCTCAGTATTTGCATAAGAGATATCAAAATTTGGTAAATTACCCTATAACTATTTTTAATAAAATTATGTGTAGATCTGATATTCCTTATGTTGATAATTTATTAAAACGCAGAATAATTTTAAAAGGTCTAGGTATGACGGAGGAAAATTATCTTTCTGAATTTTATACCCGTGTAAAGATATTATCTTCTTTTCCGCATAATTGTGATTATCAAAATGTCAGTGATTTGATCTTATCTCCTTGCTCATTATTAGATTTACCTTTTCTAAAGTATCAACCTAAAGATGCGGGTCGTTATTTAACTTCATTTGTATTATGTATAGAAGATATTAATGGTATTAGTAATTTAGGTTTTTACCGTGGTGAGATTAAAGATGGTAATACTATTGCTATATTTATAGATCCGCGAACTGATGCATACAGAATCCTTACAGAATGTTTGAAAATCAAAACCAAGGCTTATATCAGCTTATTTAATGGAGGACCTCTAGCCACTTATATTAGTGCGGCTAGTAAAATTCCGGCTACGCTTGATAGTTATTTATTTGCTAATGCATTATCTCCATCTAAAATAACCCTTTTTAAACAAGATCCTTATCCAGCTGTCCCGAGCACTAGTGAAATAGTACTCTATGGTTATACTGAAGGAAAAAAAATTCCTGAAGGTCCATTTTGTGAATTTAAGGGATATTATTCTGATCAGACATATAGCTATGAAGTAAAAATCAATAAAATATACACTCGACCAGATCCTTACTTTTTTGGGATATTTTGTGGAAAAGAATCGGGACTTAATTTAATGCAATTTCAAAATGAAACTTTTATGTTTCATAAGTTACTAAAAAATAATCTTTCAGTCAAAAGAGTTATATATCCATTAAATTATTTTTCTGAATTTGGCACTATTATTGAAACCGAAATTCCTACCACGGAGATCTTGAAACTTGCTATGCAATACGATGCCAGAAGTAAAGTATTTTTTATAGTTAGAAATGCTGATACTATTTTTTCAGATATGGCTATTTTTAATTTTTCTCTCTGGAAAGAAAATTATATTAAACACGGATTAAAAATGGGCAATAGAATGGGAATTCTGTTGGATAATAGAAATAATTATGAATGGGCAGAGTATTAATTAATTTAATTAATTACGGTCAGAATGAATAATTCCTTAATAAAGGAGAATAATTTTATGATTTTCCAATTATGGTCCCAGAGATTACAATTTATTCGAGAAGCAGAGAAACTCAAAGATACTCTGCGCAGTTCATTTACTTCTCGGGGACGACATGAAAGTACAGCTGAACATTCCTGGCGACTGTGTCTGATGGCTATGACTTTTGAAGATCAACTTAAATCCCTAAATTTTGCAAAAATATTAAAGTTATGTGTAATACATGATTTAGGATAAGCACTCCATGAAGATATTCCTGCGGTGAATAAGGTGGATAGTATGAAAAAAACACAGCAGGAACGAGTTAATTTGTGTCGTTTAATGGAATGCTTAGATGATGATAGAAAAAAAGAGTTGTTGCAATTATGGGAAGATTATGAACAAAATTTATCTATAGAAGCACAAGTAGTTAAAGCATTTGATAAATTAGAAACTTTATTCCAACATAATCAGGGAGATAATCCAGTAGATTTTGATTATCAATTTAATCTGACATATGGTCAAGAGCAAACGAATATTTTTCCACTATTTATTAAACTCAGAAAAATCATTGATGAAGAAACAATAAAAAAAATAAAAGTTTAGAATAAAAAATTCTTTCATTTCTCTTTCTGTTTTGATACTCTAAATATGAATATTCATTTACTTGAACTAAATTGAAATGATAATTCCAGAAAGCAATATATTAATTTTTAATTCTCTAATTCTTGATATCGATATCATCGTATTATATAGTTTATTTCTCTCTAATAACTTAGATAGTTAAAAATCATTAACTTCTACCAAATTTGTCCGGTCATTTTCAAGTGAGGATGTAATTTTAACCTAGGAATAATAATGGACGATGAACTTAACAAAAATGCTCTTGCTTATCACCAATTTCCCGTTCCCGGAAAAATCCAAATTATGCCTACTAAACCTTTAGGATCACAACGCGATTTAGCACTTGCTTATTCTCCTGGAGTAGCAGCTCCTTGCTTAGAAATAGTAGCAGATCCTCGATCGGTCAATCAATATACTGCCAGAGGTAATTTAGTAGCAGTAATTTCGAATGGTACGGCAGTACTAGGTTTAGGTAATATTGGCGCCCTAGCAGGAAAACCGGTAATGGAAGGAAAATCAGTACTTTTTAAAAAATTTGCGGGGATTGATGTTTTTGATATTGAGATTAATGAACAAGATCCCAATCAGTTAATTAACATTATTGCCTCTTTGGAGCCTACTTTTGGGGGAATTAATCTTGAAGATATAAAAGCTCCTGAATGCTTTTATATTGAAAAAGCATTACGTAAAAAAATGAAAATTCCTGTATTTCATGATGATCAGCATGGAACGGCAATTATTTGTACTGCTGCGGTACTAAATTTTTTGCGGATAGTGAAAAAGAATATTTCAGATATGAAAATAGTGGTGTCCGGAGCCGGAGCAGCAGGTATTGCTTGTTTAGATATGTTAGTAACATTAGGACTACAAAAAAGTAATATTGTGGTATGTGACTCAAAAGGAGTAATTTATAAAGGACGTGAACCTAACCTTCCTGATACTAAAGCTATGTATGCAGTGAATCTGAATGTTAATAACAATAACAAGAAGAGTTCTTATCCCACTTTAGATGACGCTATTACTGGCGCCAATATTTTTCTAGGTTGTTCTAAACCTAATATTTTAACTCCGTCAATGGTAAAGAGAATGGCGATCAAACCATTGATTTTAGCTCTTGCCAATCCAGTTCCCGAAATCTTACCTCCGATAGCTAAAGAAGTACGACCAGATGCTATTATTTGTACGGGTCGCTCAGATTATCCCAATCAAGTTAATAATGTTCTCTGTTTTCCATTTATATTTCGTGGCGCTCTTGATGTAGGTTCAACCACTATTAATGAAGAAATGAAACTATCGGTAGTATACGCAATTGCGGATTTAGCATTTACAGAAACAGATGAAACGGTTGTTAACGCCTATAGTAATGATGAAAAATTAACTTTTGGATCGGAATATTTAATTCCTCATCCATGGGATCCACGTTTAATATTCAAAATTGCTCCAGCAGTTGCAAAAGCGGCTATGAGGTCAGGTGTTGCTACTAGGCCTATTACAGACTTTGAAGAATATCACCAAAAACTCTCTAACTTTGTTCAGATATAATTTAATATTCATCTTTATTAACGACTCCGGAAGACAATACGTCCTTTACCTAGATCATACGGAGTAAGTTCTACCGTTACAGAATCCCCGGTTAAGATCCGAATATAATTTTTGCGCATTTTTCCCGAAATATGAGCAATTACTATATGTCCATTTTCTAATTCAACTCTAAACAGAGTGTTAGGTAAAGTATCTAACACAATGCCCTGCATTTCAATATTTTCTTCTTTCGACATTTCGTCCTCTTTTTTTTAATTTTTTTTTCACAAAAGATGTTCTTCTTATTACCTGAGGATGACTTCTTGATCCTCCAGATATCGAGCAGCATCTAATGCTGCCATACATCCACTCCCAGCAGAGGTAATTGCTTGACGATATACATTATCGCTGACATCACCCGCTGCAAAGACTCCAGGAATGCTAGTCTGGGTAGCATAAGTGTTAATTATAGATTGTACTTTTTTTATATAACCTTTTTCAAGAACCAGTTGTCCTTGAAAAAGATCTGTATTTGGTTGATGACCAATAGCAATAAACACTCCCATAACATCAATATATTTATATTGGGAGGAATGTTCTAAAGAACATAATCGAACCCCTGTGACCCCAGTATTATTACCTATAATTTCCTCAACTTTATATTGAGTATGGATAATAATATTTCCAGATTTAGCCTTATCAATCAATCTATCGATTAAAATGTTTTCGGCTCTGAAACGTTTCCGTCTGTGAATAAGGTGAACTTCGGTGGCCAGATTAGATAAATATAATGCTTCTTCCACGGCGGTATTACCTCCACCTACTACGGCTACCTTTTTATTATGATAAAAAAAACCATCACAGGTAGCGCAAGCAGAAACGCCTTTTCCTTTGTACTTTTCTTCAGATGATAGTCCTAAATAACGTGCTGAAGAACCAGTAGCCACAATGAGAGCATCACAACTATATTCTTCAGAGTCTCCAAACAATAGAAAAGGACGATTGAGCAAATTTACTTTATGAATATAGTCAACAATGATTTCAGTATTAAATTTTACTGCATGTTCATGCATACGATTCATCAATTGCGAACCGGTTAAATTAACCGAATCACCGGGCCAATTTTCTATAGCTAATGTAGAAGTAAGCTGTCCTCCTTGTTCTAAGCCTGTAATCAAACACGGTTTGATATTAGCCCGTGCGGCATAAATAGCAGCTGTATAGCCCGCAGGGCCGGAACCTAAAATTAGTAATTTTTTTTTGATCATAACAGAAGATCCTTATTCGCATTATAAATTCTGTATCTTGAAGAAGAGTGGATAAAAAGTTATTTAAAGATAAAAATTCTTAATTAAGATCCGTAAAATACTTATTTTTCGGATGCTTAGAAAGTTTAACACTCCATTTAAATTTAATGTAATGTATGTTTTTATTAATATAAATCTGAAATACTGATATGGAAACAAGATGCTAGATCCTAATTTTTTACGTAAGCACCTTAATATGGTGGCTACAAAACTAGCCCGCCGAGGTTGGTCTTTAGATGTTGATACCCTTCGACGGATAGATGAAAATCGAAAATTACTGCAATTGGAAACCGAACAGCTGCAGGCAGAGCGCACGAGAATATCTAAAGAAATAGGATTAATGAAGATAAATAATGAGGATATCACCGAATTTTGTCAAGTAGTTAAAGGATTGAGTCAACGACTTGATGAAAAAAAAATGGAACTAGATAAATTAAATAACCAGTTTCGAAATTTTTCCCTTATGCTGCCCAATATTCCCGCAGATGAAGTTCCTAATGGAAATGATAAAATATGTAATATTGAAATTAAACGATGGGGAAAACCGCGGGACTATAATTTTACGTTGAGGGACCATGTTAGGTTGGGTCAATTCTTGACTAATAGCTTAGACTTTAAGTTAGCGACCAAGATTACAGGCTCTCGTTTTATAGTAATGAAAGGATCACTAGCTCGTTTACATAGGGCGCTAGGTCAATTTATGATTGACTTACACACTGAACGACATGGTTATACGGAAACTTATGTTCCATATTTAGTGAATGACGCGTCACTTTATGGGAGTGGACAAATGCCGAAATTTAATGATGAGCTATTTTTTACTCAATGGAAAAAAGAAAATGATGTTGTTTCCAGTTTGGCATTAATACCTACTGCAGAAGTCCCATTAACTAATATGGTGCGAAATGAAATTATTGAAGAAAAAATATTACCAATTAAATTGACTGCATATACCCCATGCTTTCGTTCGGAAGCAGGTTCTTATGGACGTAAAACATATGGGATCATTCGAATGCATCAGTTTGATAAAGTAGAATTAGTCCAAATCACGCGTCCGGAAGATTCTATGAATGCATTAGAAGTATTAACTGATCATGCCGAAACAGTACTTAAATTACTGAATTTACCGTATCGTAAAGTACTATTATGTGCAGGTGATCTCAGTGCTGGTGCCTGTAAAACTTATGATTTAGAAGTTTGGCTGCCGGCTACGAAGACATTTCTAGAAATATCTTCCTGCTCAAATATGTGGGATTTTCAGGCTCGTCGAATGCAGGCACGTTATCGTAGTCAGAAAAATAATAAAATTATTAGATTAGTTCATACGCTTAATGGTTCAGGTTTAGCGGTAGGACGTACATTAATAGCAGTGATGGAAAATTATCAGCAAGCCGATGGAACTATTGTTATCCCAAAGGTTTTACATTCTTACATGAATGGACTTAAGTATATTATTAGGAATAATTGATTAGTGGGTCGTGAGGGATTCGAACCCACAACCGTTGGATTAAGAGTCCACTGCTCTACCATCTGAGCTAACGACCCATATTCTTTTATTTTTATTAATTATTTATTGAGAACTAATTTTTAGTGATTTTTGTATACATGCATATATAGCATCCATAACCGCACCGCGAAGACCTTTTTCTTCTAAACACTTTATCGCTTCGATAGTGGTGCCTTGTGGAGTACAAACCTCGTCTTTTAGTACTCCCGGATGTTTGTTTGTTTCCAGTACCATTTGAGCGGCTCCTTTTACTGCTTGAGCAGTAAATTGATAAGCCTGGGTTCGTGACATTCCACTAAGTACAGCAGCATCCGCCATTGCTTCTATAAACATATAGACATAAGCAGGAGACGAACTGCTCACGCCCACGACAGTATGAATCAGTTTTTCGGGAACAACTGCTGTTCTTCCGATAGCATTAAAGATATTCACTAACTCTTGTAGATCTGTCTCTGTAACTAATGTGTTGGGCGTAATAGAAATCATCCCTTCTCTTACTAAAACAGGTAGATTTGGCATAACGCGAATAATTTTTCTATTATCTCCTATTATACTGGCTAAGACCTGCAAGCTAATACCCGTAGCTAAAGATACTACAAGTAAATCTGGGTCTAAGTCAGTAATTTTGTTCTTAAGAATATTTAAAATTACGGGAGCTTTGACTGCTAAGAATATAATATCAGCCTGTTGAGATACTTCTTGTTCACTGAAAGTTAGATTCGTGCCATACTGGTTATGTAACCCTTGCATTTTTTTCAGATTGCAATCATATAAATAAATATTCGCGGGTAACATTATTTTACTTTTAACTATTCCTCCGATGAGTGCTTGTGTTATATGTCCTCCGCCAATGAAACCTAATTTTTTTTTCATCAATCTCTCCATTCATGAATTTAATGATTCGAAGCAGGTAATTCATGCATCCAAGCATGAATCAATCGATAAGAAATAGCAAGCACTACTGGACCAATAAATAACCCTATCATTCCAAAGGTCAATAATCCTCCGATAACTCCAAAAATAACTAGAATTATTGGTAAATCTGCTCCCATGCGTATCAATACGGTTCTTAATACATTATCTATAGCTATAATAATACAGCTCCAAATTACTAAAATAGTTCCCCTAGTAGTATCTCCTTCCCAATAAATCCAGATAATAGCGGGAACTAATACTGGCAGTGTCCCCAGCTGCATTAAACAAAATAGAACTAATATTCCGGTTAATAAAGTAGCATAAGGTATCCCGAATAATGCTAATCCAATTCCTCCCAGAAGGCCTTGTACTAAAGCAGTAACGGAAATTCCCAGAGCAACAGCACGAATTGCTTGAATAGCGAGTAAAACAGCCGTATCACCCCGCTGTGGAGCTAGTCTCCTTGCAAATTGACGGACCTCGTTTCCTATTTTTTCTCCCCGCCAATAAAGTAAGATACTGAAGAAAAGCATTAGAATAAGATGTAACATAAGGTGCGCCACATGTGCAGCCTGTGAAAAAACAAAGCTCGTTGTTTTCCCAACATAAGGTTTTATATATGTCATCATTGTACTACTTTCCCCAGATAAAATACTCTTCCAGCTAGAAAAAAGTTTCTCTCCTATCATGGGAATACTAGTAAGCCAATGTAGTTGAGGCAATTTAATTTGTCCTGAAGTTAGATAATCAACTAATGGAATAATATTATCTATCAAACTCTCTATTAGTAAGCTCGCAGGTATGATAAATAGTAAAAAGAGCAGCATGATCATAACCACTACCGCAAGAATCCTTTGTCCCCATAGGATATTCTGGATTTGAATTAGTATAGGCCATGTGGCTATTACTATCATGCTAGCCCACGCAAAACCCGGAAGAAAGGGGCGTACCACCCAAAAACAGGTAATAATTAAAAGGGTAATAAACATAAATAAAAACACTATTTGTGGTATATCCATCACTGACCGTAGATTGGTCCTCCGGTCATGTTTATCTTCACACATTTTATGACCCCTAACACAGTTGAATTTTCGATATAGTAAATTTTACTCACATCAGATATAGTAATAATGAATTATACTCCTACATACGTCACTATCACTATATCCATCAAGAATCCTCAAGCACCTTTATAATAAAAATTATTAATTTGGTACGTCCGAGTGGATTTGAACCACTGACCCCCATCACGTCAAGATGGTACTCTAACCAGCTGAGCTACGGACGCACTAATTTATCCTATTCTGAGCATTATCCTCTTATATGTTTCTCCTATTTATTAATAATGCCTCTTTGTAAAATTTCGGCGGCAGATAATCCTTGGAGCTGACGGATACGATATAACATCATTATCGCTGAGGCAGTCAAACTAATAATAAATCCTATCCAAAAACCAGCAGGTCCTAGAGGATGTCCTACCAAGGGAGTTAATGCGAGTATATAGCCACATGGTAATCCTAGTAACCAATAAGCGGTGAAAGTTATAATGGATATAGAACGGGTATCTCTATATCCTCGTAAAATTCCACTCCCAATAATCTGGATAGAATCGGAAATTTGATAAAACGCGGACAGTAACATGAGATGTGTTGCTATTGCTACTACTTGTGGATTATGGTTATATAACCAAGCAATATGCTCCCGATAGAGGGCAGTCAAAATAGCCGTCACGCACGCAATCGTAGTACCAATACAATGCGCAGTGGTAGCAACTACACGGGCATTTATTGTAGATCCTTGCCCCAGCTGAAAACTGACTCTTATACTAGTCGCTATACTAAGGGACAATGGTAAAACAAAGACTATCGAACTAAAATTCAGTGCAATCTGATGTCCAGCTACTTGTACTATCCCTAGAGGAGATATCAGTAAAGCTACTAGGGCAAATAAAGTGACTTCAAAGAAAAAAGCAAGAGCTATTGGAAAACCAATAGTAACCAGCCTCCATATTGCCTTCCAATCAGGATGAAATTTCGATAAATATTTATTAGTTGCTTCCGTAATATCCTTCATAGAACTGGTATAATTAAACCAGGTAGTAAGACTTACAAACATTACCCAGTAAACAAACGCCGTTACCATTCCGCAACCTGCTCCCCCTTGAGCTGGAATTCCTAATTTTCCATTAATCACAATATAAGTTACTGGAATCTTAACCATCAAACCAACTAATCCAATAACCATACTAGGCTTAGTATTGGCAAGTCCTTCACATTGATTTCGGACCACCAGAAAAAATAAATATCCAGGAACCCCATATAACATAGCATGTAAATAGTGAATCGTTTTATTCGCGAGTAGTGGATCTATATGAGGCATAAAATGAATAATATAATTGGAATTATATAGTATAAATATAATCACAACCGAAGAAATAGCGGCTAACCAATAAGCCTGACAGGCTTGATAAGCAATACGGTCACGTTGATTTGATCCATTTAGATGGGCTACTACTGGGGTAAGTGCCAGAATTAACCCATATCCAAATAAAATCGCCGGCAACCATATAGAATTGCCTATTGCAACCGCAGCCATATCAGTAGTACTAACAGCACCAGCCATCATGGTATCTACAAAACCCATAGATGTTTGTGATATTTGTGCCATAATTACTGGACCCGCAAGTATTAAAATTTTACGTGCTTCAACCCAATATTTCTGCACTGATTTTATCCTTCCAGATATTTAGCAAGTTAGCTAAAATAGGCATTTTAGCGTTACATGATGATTTAGGCAAGATTTACCTCGCCGATTACAAAAAAAGTCATCCTATCCCCGATACTACTACTTCATGTTTACGAATCTTCTTATCCTAGAGAGAGCAACAGTACTTTATATTAAAATATTCTCACACGGAGTTACATTCTCCCTTGAGATAACGATAAAATATTACAGTTATCGATAAAGAATGTGATCCAAAAGTCAATAATAAGAAGATCTTGCTGATCTGCTCCCCTTATTTAGTCTGCCGATACTGTCCTGACAGAACAAAAATTATAGAAATACTAATTAATTTTAGTAAAGTAATAACTGATTATAATAGAATTATATTCAACTTTATGGTATCCATATTACAATATTAATTAATTATCAATTATAATACTGAATTAGTTCAAAAAGGAATTATGTAACATGCACAATAAAACTTATGAAAAAATTAGAAGAAAAATTACCGAAAATCCCATTCTTATTTTTATGAAAGGTTCTCCACAACTTCCATCATGTGGATTTTCTGCACAGACAGTCCAAGTACTTTCGGCATGTGGAGAAGATTTTGCATATGTAGATATTTTAAAAAATCCGGATATTAGATCTTACTTGCCTATATATGCCAATTGGCCTACTTTTCCTCAACTGTGGATTGATGGACAACTGATCGGGGGTTGCGATATTATTACTGAAATGTTTCAGTGCGGAGAATTACAAACCATAATAAAAAAAACCGCTCACAAATATCGAGTGCATTAGTGATAATCTTATATTAGATGATTATTTAATTAATAGCTATTAAGTAAACAAAAATGCATGAAGATATGCTTAAAAAGGAAAACATCTATTTCAGTACCTAACTAAATATATGATGGTCCGAAAATTAACTCCTACTACCTTTATCTCCTGAAATGTGGTTGCATTATGGTTAAACAAGCATGTTAACTATTATTGTAATAGTAATAATTTTGATAAAACAATTAATCTTTGGAATCCTAATCTCATAAGACGACCTATTATTTACGTGGAATATTTTAGAGCAATAAGTTATTGTTATAGGTAATGTACATTCAAATATTTTTATACTGGGGATAATTTTTTCTGCTTAATTACCGCAATTGAACGTAGTATGTCTAAAACTCACCAATTGATCATCCTACCAGTGATTATCGGGTAAATTTGGTTTTGTGTTCTTGAATTATGCTTTCGGAACCCAAAAATTTACTGCATGATAGGTATTTTTTTAACGTAAATAAAAATTGTGTCAACTGGAAAAAATTATCTATCAAAATGATTCCATGATTAAATTATTTCAATAATGAAAACATATAATCTAATTAATCAATTAAAAGAACGCGGATCTATATCTCAGATCACCGATGAGACAGGGTTATGGAAAAGAATTACAAAAGGACCAATAGTACTTTATTGTGGTTTTGATCCCACAGCAGATAGTTTGCATTTAGGTCATTTAATACCATTGCTTTGTTTGAAAAGGTTCCAAAATGCGGGGCATAAGCCGATCGCCCTTATAGGTGGCGCCACAGGGTTAATTGGTGATCCTAGCTTAAAAAATAGAGCTCGTATTCTCAATAGTTTTGAGACCGTATCCGAATGGAAGGAAAAACTGGTCACACAGTTAACGAAATTTCTGGATTTTCAGGAGGGAGATAATAGAGCTATAATCGTAGACAACTATGACTGGTTTGGTAACATGAATCTTATCTATTTTCTCCGGAGAGTGGGAAAACATTTTTCCATTAACCAGTTAATTAATAAAGAATTCGTGAAGAAACGCTTAAAACGAAATGATTTAGGTATTTCATTTACTGAATTTTCGTATAATTTATTACAGAGTTATGATTTTTCATGTCTTAATGTCCAATACGGAGTAGAGTTACAAATAGGAGGGTCGGATCAATGGGGAAACATTACTTCGGGAATTGATTTAACTCGTAGATTACATCAACAGCACGTTTTTGGACTTACGCTGCCGTTAATTACCAAATCTGATGGAGGAAAGTTTGGTAAAACTGAAGATCAGACCATCTGGTTAGATGATAAAAAAACTAGTCCTTATAAATTTTATCAGTTTTGGATTAATACTGCAGATGTTGATGTTTATCGATTCCTTAAATTATTTACTTTTATTGAGCTCCAAAAAATAGATACTTTAGAACAAGAATGTAAAAGTAGTCAGGATCTTAGGCGAGCGCAGTTTATATTAGCTGAACACACTACTAAATTAGTCCATGGAAATCAAGGAGTCTCTGCTGCAAAACGTATTACACAAAGTCTATTTTCTGGTTTACTAAATGAATTAAAAGAATCTGATTTTCAACAACTGGTCCAAGACGGTATTTCTGCTATTGAATTATCAGCGTCGACTGATTTAGCACAAGCACTAGTCACCGCTAACTTAGTCTCCTCTCGGAGACAATCCAGAGCACTCATTGAATATGGAGCTATAAGTGTTAATGGAGCATTACAATATAATTACAAATATCAGTTCAGCAATAGTGATCGACTTTATGGTCGTTATACCTTACTACGTAAGGGAAAAAAAACATACTGTTTAATATGTTGGCAACCATGAATATCATACCATGTTATGGTTACTTTTATTTTTCTATTGATTTTCTTGGGTTGTATTTTCTGTGAAGAAAGAGATAAGGTGGTCATTACATTCGTCGAATGCCACAATTATTCTTTACTGATTGCATATATTTAACCCCGAGGTGTGTGGAAAACTTGAAAAGTTTAATGAATTTAGTGGTTGATTTGGGACCAAATAAATTTATTAGACATAATAACGACGTTATAACGTTGTTTCCACCGAATACCATGTCTATGCTACCAAAAATTTTTAAAATCTGTAGTTCTACTCTTTAGAAGTATTTTCAATTTTAAAAAATATTGTAATAAGTGCACCTAAAATAGAATGAGATCCTGCAGTGTAGGATCGGCAAAATAGGATAAATGATGATAATTTTGGTTGGATAATCCCACGATAATTTTTATCGTGATTTCTCTCTTATCGAACTAAAAAATAGTGCAATAATTTGGTGATAATTTTATAGTAATGGACTCCAAAAATAACATAAACGTTCCAAAATACGGTGCCACAGCGGTCGAATTCTCCATTGGTATACGTCTATCATACGTGAATGGGTGAGATAATTTTTCTGTATAAAAAAAAGATTTTTACTAAAGTGGTTATCATCTATGACTATAGTAATTTCAAGATTAAGCCATAAACTACGCATATCAAGATTGACTGTACCTAGCAAACTCACTTGACCATCAATCTGTACGCTTTTAGTATGTAATAAACCTCCTTCAAATTGATAAATTTTAACCCCGGCTTCTAATAATTCAGTAAAAAAAGAACGGCAAGCCCAACCTACTAAAAGGGAGTCATTAGATCGCGGAATAATAATACTTACGTCAACTCCGCGCTGAGCCGCGATACATATCGCCTGGAGTAAATCATCACTGGGGACGAAATAGGGGGTGGTCATGATAATATCTTTCCGAGCAGCAAAAATAGCGGTGAGCAATGCCTGATGAATCATATCTTTAGGAAAATAAGGACCCGGACCAGATGCTATTACTTGGATAGCTTGTTCATGGCTGTCGTTCTTGAGAGTAGAAAGGATATTAGAAAGTGGGGGTAAAATACGTTGACCAGTTTCCCACTCCCAGTCACAGGAGTAAATAATTTCCATGAGATAAGCAACCGGACCTTCCATACGGACCATTAAATCAATCCATTGACCAACTCCTGCTTTTTGCCTAAAAAAACGGGGATCTACTAAATTCATGCTTCCCGTATAAGCAATATTATTATCAATCAGTACCATTTTTCGATGCTGACGTAAATCAAGTCGTCGAAAAAATATTCGCAATAAATTAACACGCAAAGCTTCGACTACTTCTATTCCTGCATGGCGCATCAAAGATGCAAAAGGACTCCGAAAAAAATCACGACTGCCCGCTGAATCCAACATGATCCTACAGTTTACTCCGCGCTGAGCCGCGGTAATAAGTTCATTTGCTACGGTATTAGCTATTCCCCCTGGTTGCCAAATATAGAAAACCATTTTAATATTATTGCGTGCTAATTTGATATCACGTATTATGGCTTGTAATGTATCATCTGTACTCGTTAGTAAGTCTAATTGATTTCCTTTAACACTACCAATGCCTTGCCGTAACTCACACAGCTGAAATAATGAACGGGCTATATCACTCTTCTTAAGAGCCAATATTGACGAACATTTTGTGAAATCATTAAGCCACTGCCTTATTGCAGGCCACATAATACGGGAACGTTTTGCTCTAGTTTTTCCTAAATAAAGCTCTCCTATAGTAAAGTAAGTTATAACGCCAAATAATGGAAGGATATATACTATTAATAACCAGGCCATAGATGATTGTACTGCTCTGCGTTTCATGAATATTCGCACCGTTACGCTAGCAATCAAGAGCCAGTATAACAAGATCACAATTACGCTGATGAAGCGGTAGAGAGTTGTCATAGGATCATCAACTTATTATTATATGATGTCGGATAATATGTTTATGTTATTTAAATTTTACCTTCTTTAGGGATTTAATACTACTATTTAGTATAGTGCTAGTTGGTGACAATATTATATTTTATCGCCATAACAAAAAAGCCGCAGAAATAATCTTACATTTATAAAAAAAAGATATCTGCATAGTTGCTTTAGTAATTTTACAGCAAAAGTTACCAGCACATCATTTTACTCGTCGTATAAAAGAAGGTAAACTCAGAATATATGCAGATAGGATATTTTTATTACTAATCATAGTAATGACACCTCATGCCAATCATAGTGGTATCCTAGCAAGAACATCTCGAACACTTTTGAGTTAAATAATTGTTCCAAGAACAGTCAATCATGTTTTCTATGCAATAGAAACATAAACTTTCTCCGAATCTATTTCTTACCGTTTACGTCACGGATCAACAAAAATTACATCCTTTTAACCTTAATAATTAGGTTCGAGAAAAAACGACCAATATTTTCATTTACTCACTTACCGACGATGAGCTAATTAATTTCTTTTTTTTTGAGCATCAAAACTTACCCCATTTTCATGGACACTATCTTCTCCCATTAAGTAAAGATAAATTGGCATAATATCAGCCGGAGTTGGTAAGATTGCCGCATTTTCTTGCGGAAACGCACAGGCACGCATTTTAGTTTTTATAGGTCCGGGATTAATACAGTTGATCCGTAAGTGAGTATTTTTATGCTCATCAGCTAATACTTGCATGAAGCCTTCGGTAGCAAATTTTGATACACAGTATGCTCCCCATCCAGAACGTCCTTGACGTCCTACACTAGAGCTGGTTAGTATTAGGGAACCACTAAGTGAACATAAAAGTAACGGCATTAAAGCTTGAGTTAGAAGAAAAGTTGCATGAATATTCACATTCATTACTTGATGCCAAATTATAGGATTTTGTTGGGATATGGGTTTGATCTCTCCTAAGATGCTGGCATTGTGTAAAAGACCGTCAATTCGTGAATAATGAGACGAAATTTTTTGCAATAAATTGAGATAATTTTGTGGATTAGTTTCTTGAAAATCAATATCATAGTATAATGGTGCCGGTTTTTTATTCTTGGAAAGTAAATGAATTTCATCTCGGACATTTTGGAGTCTTTCTTTATGTCGACCTAATAAGATAATCTCAGCTCCATAACGGGCATAGGTAAGAGCAGCTTCACGTCCTATACCACTGCTAGATCCCGTTACTAAAATAATTTTATTAGCTAAAAGATTCATTCTAGGGGTGTAATGCACAGCTACCTCTCGGAATTAATTGCTATTTCAATAGTTAAAAAATAAACATATAAATACAGTACAATATAACACACTGTAAGAAAAAAATTCTGTTCTTAATATTATGAAAATTACAAATAAATCTAATCAGTAATAAGAGGTACTTTTGTGGAATATATTCTCAGTTATGGATTATTCTTAGCTAAGATGATTACAATCATGATGACCATAACCATAATGCTTATGATGATAATTAATTTTATCCCCTATAAAAAGTCATTGTCGGGAAGATTGAAATTCACAAATTTAGGAGATCACTATCGTCAAATAAAAAATGAAATGATTTTATCCTCCATGACCCCAGAGGAGCGTAAACGCTGGCAAAAGAAAAGAAAAAAAAAACTCTTTTGGATCTCGCCCAGAACTGATAATACAGATAAAAAGGAAGAAAATGCCGTTCTTTATATCCTAGATTTTAAAGGCACTATGGATGCTCCAGAAGTAAATTCATTACGGGAAGAAATTTCAGCTATTTTAATAGTAGCAAAAAATAATGATCAAGTTCTCTTGCGTCTAGAAAGTGGTGGTGGTTTAGTCCATAGCTATGGATTAGCTGCTTCACAATTACAGCGCTTACGTCATAAAGGTATTTTTTTAACAGTGGCGGTAGATAAAATGGCGGCCAGTGGAGGATATATGATGGCATCGGTAGCTAATCACATTATGGCTACTCCGTTTGCGGTAATTGGTTCCATAGGGGTGGTAGCACAACTTCCTAATTTTTATCGTTTCTTAAAACGTCACGAAATTGATATAGAACTTCATACTGCTGGTGAATATAAAAGAACTTTAACATTCTTAGGAGAAAATACTGAAAAGGGTCGTCAAAAGTTTCGGGAAGATCTCTCCACTACGCATCAACTCTTTAAAAATTTTATTCATGAAATGCGACCACATCTGGATATCGATCACGTGGCAACCGGAGAACATTGGTTTGGAACTCACGCGTTGAAAAAAGGACTGATTGATACTATTGGTACCAGTGACGATTTTATCCTCCAAAAACTTGACGAATGTGAATGTATTACCGTACATTACATCTCTCGTTCATCCCGATGGAGAGAAAAATTTTTTCATATATACCATCGTATAAAACCACTTCTGCTCTACTTACTAAAGTAAGTTAAATTTATTTACTTTAGGAAGAGAAAAAGTTTTTATTCTTGACCCGACAAATTATTCTAAGATCAATTAAGATCGGTGATAAAATGATGGTTTTCGAAGTTACTACGATACGTCTACGCAAAACTCATAATCTACTTCTTCTTGGTGTTTGATGAAACCTTCTCACCTGCATGCACTGAGGAATAGAATAAATTTTATGTATCGGTTTAACTTCTCAAAGTAGCCTGGAATCGCATCTTTAATGCTTCTAAACATTTTGATATAATAGCAGATACTTCATCTTCTTTTAGTGTTCGGTGGTGATCCTGTAAAATAACGCTCAAAGCAATACTTTTATAACCTTTTGGTATTCCAAAACCCCGGTATACATCAAATAAGTTGAGAGTAATACTTTGATTAGATAATACTTTTTTACATTCGTTTATTATCTCGAATGCCGGGATGTGTTCCGATACCACGATAGCTATATCACGCCGATTAGATGGAAATTTTGATATTTCCTGAATAATAGGACAGTTAGGATCGGTCACTCTCTTACAGAGTAACTCAAAAATTACCGTTCTATTTTTTATTCCTAATTGTTGTTCTACTAAAGGATTAATTACCCCTATAATCCCAATACGCTTATGTTGTAAATAAATGGCGGCACTCTGACCAGGATGTAGTGCCGGATGAATCTCAGACTGGAAGTTAATGTCAGTTTTTCCCGTGAGATCCAATAAGGCCTCGACATCTCCTTTTAAATCATAAAAATCTACTAGTCTTACCGGCATATCCCAATGTTCTTCATACTTCTTTCCGCTTAAAACACCTGTAATCATTAAATCTTCTTTAAGAAGATTTTCTTGGTTGGTTATAAAACGATTTCCTATTTCAAATATTCGTATACATTTTTGCTGACGATTTTGATTGTAAATCAATACTGAGAGTAAACTACTCCACAGTGATAACCGCATAGCTGACATTTCTCCTGAAATTGGGTTTAATAATTTCAGTACTCTCCTTCCCGGATGAAGAAGACTTTGTATCTTGGGATCTACAAAGCTATAAGTAATGACTTCTTGATACCCTCTATCAACTAATAAATTCCTAATACGATTCAATGAAATTTTATGAGGATATTTACTCCTATTAAATATTAAAGATGTTTTCAGGGATTTACTAGGAATATTGTTATATCCATAAACGCGAGCTATTTCTTCCACTATATCTTCTTCTATTCTCAGATCAAATCTCCAAGATGGAGTTTTTACATTCCAGCCACTTTCATTATCAGTTAATAGGCAACCTAACCTAGAAAGAAGATCCACTACTTCATCATCATTGATATGATAACCGAGGAGAATATCGATCTTTTTACGACGCAGTATTATGCTTCTGCCCTTAGGAACTAATATTGGATTAGTAACATCAATCAGAGGTCCCGCTTGTCCCCCACAAATATTATGGAATAATTCGGTTGCCATTTCTATTGCTTTATACTGGATCAGAGGATCGATGCCGCGTTCAGATCGATGTGAATCAGGAGTATGTAATCCATAATGACCAGCTCGACCAATAATAAATTCCGGACTGTAAAATGCACTTTCTAGCAGAATATCTGTTGTCTTGCTATGCACCATAGATCGCTGTGATCCTATAATTCCTGCTAAAGATAGTACTTGATTATTATCTGATACTACCAAGGTATTACTTTGCAGCTTAGCCGGATAACCATTAGTTAGTACCACTCGTTCATCGGATTTAGCCATTCTGACTATTATGCTACCATCAATTATCTTCCTATCATATACTTGGATGGGTTGTCCTAGTTCTATTAAAATATAGTTGTGAATATCCATCACTATATTATCCGAAATTATATCGCATCTTCTTAGTTTTTCTCGCATCCAGAATGGAGTGGGAACGTTAACATTAATGTCTTTTAATAATCGTGCTAAATATCGTGGGCAAGCTTCTGCTACTTCCACTCGTATGGGTAAGATATCCTCTACTCTAATTTTTTGAAAGGTTATAATTCTTTCTTTTAGTTTTAATTTGTTTATGACCGCAATTTCTCTTGCTATCCCACAAATGCTTAGACAATCAGATCGATTAGGTGGAACGTTAATTTCAATAGTCTTATCATCATCTAGTTGCAGATAGTCACGAATATTCATTCCTAATGGAGCAGAGTTAGGTAATTCAATAATATAATTATTATGTAAGTCATTATCAGTAAGGCCTAAATCCGTAAATGAACATAACTTTCCTTCGGAAGTAATTGTAAGTCGAGGATGGAATTTTTGATCTTGAAGGGAACAATTCTCTGAGTTCATAGCTTGGTTGCTCCGGTGGGAGACAGCTACTTTGAGACCTTTTCTGCAATTCTCAGCTCCACAAACTATAGTGAGCACTCTTTCAATACCTATGTGAACTCTGGTCGTAAAGAGGTGACGTGTAACTGGCTTACATTCTATTATCTCGCCCACCACCACATCTTCTTTAGCACAATAATTACCAGTTACTGTAATAACATTCTCTACTGCTAGTCCTGATAAAGTTAGCTGTTCTGCTAAAGTTTCGGTATCAATATCTGGGTTTACCCATTCTCTTAGCCAAGCTTCACTTAGTTTCATTTTTATTTTTATGTAAATTGTTTAAGAAATCGTAAATCATTTTCATAAAATAACCGCAAATCAGTTATGTGATAGCGCAACATTGCCATCCGTTCTATCCCTATTCCAAATGCTAATCCAGAATAAATATTTTCGTCCACTCCTACAGTTTGAAAAACTTTAGGATGCACCATACCACAACCTAAAACTTCGATCCATTTACCATCTCGATTTATTATATCAATTTCAGCAGACGGTTCGGTAAAAGGAAAATAAGAAGGTCTAAATCTAATTTCCACCTGTTCTTCAAAAAAAACACTTAGAAAATCATATAAGATCTTTTTTAAATGAGAAAAACTTACATTTTGTTCTACCATTAAACCTTCTATTTGATGAAACATTGGAGTGTGAGTAGGATCGCCATCTTTACGATATACTCTTCCTGAAGCTATGATGCGGAGAGGAGGTTTGTGAGTTTTCATAATTCTAATTTGCAATCCCGACATTTGTGTTCGTAATAAATTATTATCATTCAACCAAAATGTGTCATGATCAGTGCGAACCGGATGGTGACTAGGAATATTTAGAGCCTCAAAGTTATGATAAGTATCTTCTATTTCGGGACCACTGACTACTTGGAATCCTAAGAAACAAAAATATTTTTCAATATCGTTAATGGTCCTCGTTATAGGATGAATACGTCCTGGCTTCATCCCCCGACCTGGTAATGAAATATCTATATTTTGACGAGATAGTTTCCCCTGCAGTTTCGACTTTTCCAACAATTTTTTTTTTACTTGATACGCCTCTTGCAACTGTTTTTTCACTTTATTCAGGTGTTTTCCGACCTCCTGTCGTTTATCATCAGCAGGTAAATCTCGTAAACGATTCATCTGGATCTTCATATGACCTTTCTTTCCCAAGTATTCGATACGAATCCTTTCTAGGTTACTTAGATCATTGATATTTTTAATATTTTTAATAAAATTAAAAACTATTTCATTGAGATAAAATATATCGTCCATCTTTTTATAATTTATTTTAAAAATTTTCCTGAACCTGTCTCCACTAGAAGTGCAGCTCATCTCTCTATGCGATAGCACTTATTTTTGAAATGTTTTAGCTTTTTCCACTAATAGAGAAAAAGTTGAGGGATCAAAACAAGCTATGTCAGCCAGAACTTTACGATCCAGTTCAATAGAGGTGTTCTTAATTCCATTCATGAATTGGCTATAAGACATTCCATGGTTTCGAGCAGCCGCATTAAGACGAATAATCCATAATTTGCGAAACTGTCGTTTGCGCTGGCGGCGATCTCGGTAAGCATACTGCCCCGCTTTAATGACCGCTTGAATAGCCACCCTATATGCACGTGATCGTGCTCCATAATAACCTTTTGTTTGTTTCAGGATTTTTTTACGACGTGCATGTGCAACCACACTTCGTTTGACACGAGCCATATGTATTACCTATCTTTATTCTATATTAACCATTATTAGTACTTGGCGGTTATGTTATGCATAAGGCAAGCAAACTCTAACTAGACCTAAATCGCCTTTAGATACCCTGTATTTTGAACGCAGATGACGTTTACGCTTAGAGGATTTCTTCGTCAAAAGATGACGGAGACCAGATTTTTTATGTTTAAAACCTCCAGAAGAAGTTTTGTGGAAGCGCTTTACCGCACTACGGACACTTTTAATCTTCTGCATACTGAACACCATTTTCGACATTTATTATTAAATTAATTTTTTGTTAAAGATATTACAGTTGTAATATTTTCTTCTTGGAAGCTAACACCATAATCATTTGTCTTCCTTCTATCTTCGAAGGAAAATATTCTACTACAGCTATCTCCTTAACATCTCTTTGGATCCTATTTAACACTTCCATCCCTAGTTGGTGATGATTCATTTCTCGACCTCGAAAACGCAAAGTAATTTTTACTCTATCCCCTTGTTCTAAAAAACGTATTAGATTACGCAATTTTACATGATAGTCACCTTCGTCCGTACCGGGACGTAATTTTATTTCTTTCACTTGAATATTTTTTTGCTTTTTTTTCTGTTCTTTCGAGCTTTTGTTCTTTTCGTATATAAATTTACCGTAGTCTATCATCATACAGACGGGAGGAACTGCATTAGGGCTAATTTCTACTAAATCGACCCCAGCTTGTTCCGCTTGTTCTAAGGCTTCATTTATACTAACTACACCTAGTGATTCACCGTCTAAACCTGTTAAACGTACTTCGGGTACACGAATTTCCGTATTAATCCTATTATGACGGATGGAATGAATCGATTTACCTACTTTAATACTCTATCCCTCCTTTCTCCTGAATGAATCTGTCGATTACGAATTTCAAACAGCAGTTTCTCTAGCATATTATTGACCGTCATGTTGCCGATATTTTTTCCCGATCTAGTACGAATAGAAATTTCTCCTGTTTGCATTTCCTTATCACCACATATCAAAAGATAAGGAACTCGACGTAACGTGTGTTCGCGTATTTTAACCCCCACCTTTTCATTTCTCAAGTCTGTTTGTATTCTTAGACCCGCTTGTTTAAATACATGAGCTAATTTTTTTACATAATTTGACTGATTGTCGCTAATATTCATTACTATACCTTGTACCGGTGCTAACCACAATGGAAATTCACCCGCATATTCTTCTGTCAGAATACCTATAAATCTCTCTAAGGAACCCAAAATAGCTCGGTGAATCATTACCGGTATCTTACGTTCATTATGCTCATCTACATAAAAAGCATTTAAACGTTCAGCTAAGAAAAAATCAAGTTGAACTGTACCACATTGCCATGGACGATCTAAGCAATCATACAGTACAAAATCTATTTTAGGTCCGTAAAAAGCTCCATCTCCATATTGATATTTAAAGTTAATATTTTTATTTTTCAGAGCGTTTGCTAAATCTTCTTCTGCTTGATCCCAAAGACTGTCGTTCCCAATGCGTTTATCCGGTCGGGTAGAAAGTTTGACAAATATTTTTTTAAAGCCGAAAGTTTTATACACTTCGTATATCATTTTTATACAACTCATAATTTCCACATAAATTTGATCTTTTCGACAAAAAATATGTGCGTCGTCTTGAGTAAAGCTACGTACTCGCATTAATCCATGAAGAGAGCCAGATGGCTCATGTCGATGACAGCTCCCAAATTCTGCTAGACGAAGTGGTAAATTACGATAAGATTTCAATTGTTGATTATATATTTGGACATGGCCTGGACAATTCATGGGTTTAATGCAATATTCACGATTTTCTGAGAAAGTTGTAAACATTGCTTCTTGATAGTTCTTCCAGTGTCCCGTTTTCTCCCATAAGCTCCGATCGATCATAAGAGGACTGTTTATTTCTTGATATTCATACTCGGTTAGCTTCATCCGAAGAAATAATTGTAGTTCTCGAAAAATAATCCATCCATTATTATGCCAAAATACCATTCCCGGAGCTTCTTTCTGGAGATGATATAAATCTAACTGTTGATTAATTTTTCGATGGTCTCGTTTTGATATTTCGTCTAGACTTTGTAAATATCCTCTAAGTTGATTTTGATCTGACCATGCTGTTCCATAAATACGTTGGAGCATTTTATTTTTACTATTTCCTCGCCAGTAGGCCCCAGAAATTTTCTGTAATGCAAAATGATGGCAAAAACGAATATTTGGTACCTGGGTTTTTTCCACACACATATCAATGTACTCTTCATGGTAATATAATCCAGGTAAAGCACTTTTACTAATCTCTTCGTCAAGAAGAGCTACTTTATAGCTTTCATTTCTAGACGAAAAAAGATTGCGCGCTTCCTGCCAACTAACTGTTTTCTTAATTACATCATAATTTTTTTCCGCTAATTCATGCATGCGATTCTCTAATAATTTTAGGTCGGTAAGAGAGAGAGAAAATTCTAGATCGACATCATAATAAAATCCATTTTCGATCACTGTTCCAAAAGCCATTTTTGCATCGGGCCACAGTTGTTTTATAGCATGTCCTAACAAGTGGGTGCATGAATTTCGGATAATATTTAGACTTCTTTCATCCTGGAGCGTAATAATACTGACTGACGCATTTTCGGTAACAGTATCGGACAGTTCTTTTAATTTTCCATTTACTTCCCCGGCAATACAGTTTGCTACTTCAGTTCCCATGATGAGGTTAGCAATTTCCCTCATGCTTACAGCATCAGGAAATTTATACTGCATCCTATTAGGAAGGAGAATAATAGAAATCATTATGAATCCTTGGTTGCCAGGAATACTCACTCTGCATTAGATCAGAGTAAAATAACTAGAATAATATCACGGCAAGTAAAGTGATATATTTTTATATATAAATATAATTATACGTTTTATTATATATAAACCAACAGATTTCAATCAACTTATTTCCGAGTATTTTCTATGACGGCCAAAGGTCATGCTATTTTTGCAATAGCTCTGGCGATTTTTTCTAAACGAGCTCACTTAACACCTATTCTTACTCACGGTGATTGGTGGCATATTATTTCGGCCGCAATCTTAACTTCATTATTACCAGATATAGATCACCCTAGATCTCTATTAGGACAACACTTGAAATGGTTATCTGCTTCTATGAGAGTAATTTTTGGACATCGAGGGTTTACTCACAGTATACTAGCGCTAGCTGCAGCAGTAAAAATTTTTAACCTAACTCTTTTATTATCTCGAGTTATTATTCCTGACGATGTGAGTCAGGGAATGATAATAGGATACATAAGTCATCTAATAGCTGATTCTCTGACCCCGGCGGGAATTCCTTTGCTTTGGCCATTACGATGGAAATTACGTTTTCCAATTATCTTAAATCTGCACAAAAATAATTATATTTCTGAACGATTATTTGGTTCAACCCTAATAGTTATATCTATCCTCATACCCTCATATTATTTAATTTCCTTATCACGGCACATAAAAATTATTCCTATCCATATATTACAGGTATTTATCCATTTTTTTCAAAAATATATAAATTAACAGAAACACGAAATCCTATTCGTCACTAACAATTATTTTATACAAAGACACTAATAAATTAAGAGAATAGGGTATAATCTCCCTGGAGAACAAAAAACAAGTGGGATTTTAAGGGGAGAAAGAAAGAATGAATTCTTTCCATAATATTCACGATCTAGTCCGATGGACAAAAAATTATTTGACCAGTAAAAATATATATTATGGTCATGGCACAGACAATGCTTTTGATGAATCAGTTAAAATTGTACTCCCAACCCTAGGAATTACTTCATTTCCTGAAGATATTTATTCTGCTCCAGTGAATATCATAGAATGTCAAAAAGTGGTAAAACAAGTTATGCGTCGTGTGGAAGAACGCATCCCGGTTGCTTACCTTACTAATAAAGCTTGGTTTTGCGGGTATGAATTTTATATTGATGAACGAGTATTAATTCCCCGATCACCGATCGGAGAACTAATTTTCAATATTTCTACATGGATCGGGAAAGAACCTAAATATATTCTTGATATGTGTACCGGAAGCGGTTGTATAGCTATAGCATGTAGCTACGCTTTTCCAGAGGCCCTAATAGATGCTGTTGATATTTCCCCACCTGCTTTAGCTGTCACTAAATATAATATTGTTTTCCATGGAGTTCAGGAGAGGGTCACACCTATCCTTTCCGATCTATTTAATGAGATAAATCACAAAAAATACGATATTATTCTTGCTAATCCTCCTTATGTCAAAGCTAATGATATAATATCTTTACCTCCTGAATATCAATTTGAACCTGTTATAGGATTATCTCCCCCCGGCAAAGATGGACTTGATATAATTCGTCGTCTTTTATTATCGTCCTCAGATTATCTTACTGACAAAGGTATTCTCATTTGCGAAGTGGGATACCAACAATCCTCTTTAACACAACAATATCCTAAAATTCCCTTTATTTGGTTAGAGTTTAATTATGGTGGAAAAGGTGTATTTATGTTGAAAAAATCACAATTAATGGTCTCTAAAAAATATCTGAGTCCTGGAGAACCAGGAACCCCAAAAGGTGACCAAAATTTTATCTCTCATTAAAATATTTTTCCCAATTAGGGTAGAATTAGGTAAGGAGTTATAATGGCTGGAAATAGTATTGGACAAAATTTTAGAGTCACTACATATGGCGAGTCACATGGGACGGCTTTAGGGTGTATTATAGATGGAGTTCCTCCTGGTCTCAAGTTAACGAAAGAATATATTCAAGCCGAACTCGATCGTCGACGTCCAGGAATATCACGGTATACCTCTCAACGGAAAGAGTTAGATCAAATAAATATTCTCTCCGGGGTTTTCAACGGCATTACTACGGGAACTAGTATGGGTCTGTTGATAAAGAATAATGATTGCCGCTCTCAAGATTACAGTTCTATTAAAGATATGTTTAGACCAGGACATGCAGATTTTACCTATGAAAAAAAATATGGAATACGAGATTATCGCGGAGGAGGGAGAGCTTCGGCTCGGGAGACCGCTATGCGAGTAGCAGCGGGATCAGTAGCTAAAAAATATCTTGACAATACATATGGGGTAAAAATTCGCGCATTTTTAGCACAAATGGGAGATATTGTATGTACATTCCAAGATTGGAACCTGGTCAACAAAAATGATTTTTACTGCCCAAATATTGAAAATATTGACGCATTAGATCAATTAATCCGTTTGTTAAAACGAGAAGGTGACTCTATTGGGGCTCAAGTAACCGTAGTAGGAGAAAATATCCCAGTAGGATTAGGAGAACCCGTATTTGATCGTCTGGATGCAGATTTAGCACATGCATTGATGAGCATCAACGCTGTTAAGGGAGTAGAAATAGGATCTGGTTTCTCAGTTATCACTCAACGAGGTAGTGAACATCGTGATGAGATGGATGCTAGTGGTTTTAAGAGTAATAATTCCGGAGGAATACTAGGGGGCATTAGCAATGGCCAGCCCATAGTAGCTCATTTAGCTCTGAAGCCAACTTCTAGCGTTACTATTCCCGGACGAACTATTAATCGGTTAGGAAATGAAGTTGAGATAGTAACTCGTGGACGTCATGACCCGTGTGTAGGAATTCGCGCCGTCCCAATTGCGGAAGCAATGATGGCCATTGTAGTAATGGATCATTGCCTTCGCCATAGAGCTCAGTGTTCGGGAAAATAGTAATATTTTAATTTTAAATTTTTGTAAATGATAACTCACCCATTTTCATCTATTCTACCTTCATTCTTCAGTACTCTGTAAAATACCATAATTCACTCTCAGAGAGAAAAGTATGAAAATAAATACTCGTAAAAAAATTAAAATAATATGCTTATTTATGAGTGTATCCTTAATATGGGGTAGTACTTGGATGGCTATGAAAATAGCCGTGCAAACAGTACCACCTATGTTTGCTACTGGACTGCGATTTTTATGTGCCTCTCCTTTGTTACTTTGGATCTCGTGGAAAAATGGACAACCACTTCTCTTACCTTACGACAAGAGGAATTTTCAATATGTGATTGGTTTGTGCTATTTTAGCATTCCATTTACACTAATGTTTTATGGACAGCAATATACCAGTGCGAGCTTATCGTCGATTATTTTTGCTACTATGCCCGCAGCAGTGTTAATAGCTTCTCTTGTAATCTTACAAAATAAAACTAGCTGTCAACAAATCTGCGGTCTCTTAATGAGTATTTTTTGTTTGACCGAAATTTTGGGGCAAGAAAATCATAACAGCGTTCAAAATAGTGGTAAAGGAATTATGGCCTTGATAATTGCAGTTATCATGCATGCAGTTATGTATGTGCTCTTTAAGAAACGAGGAGGTTCCCAACCTATTCCTATTCTAACCTATAATACCTTTCCATGTTTAGCATCTGGAATTTTGCTAACATTAATAGGTTTATATATAGAACAACCAGTCGTTTCTAACATATCCTTCTCGTCCTCTTTATCTCTTTTATATTTAGGAATAGCCTCAAATGGTTTGGGCATGCTCTGTTATTTTTCCTTACAACAGTTAACCAGACCTTTTCAAGCTTCATTAGTATTCCTTATTTTTCCTCTGGTATCTATTATCCTGGAAAGTATCTGCACCGGGTTAAGTATCAATGGAAAAACTGTATTGTTATGGTTGCCTTTAACAGCAGGTATATTTATGACCTTAGATTATTCTAATCATCGAACTGATCAAAGATCTTCTTCGGGATAGAAATTTTTCTCTCATTTCGGAACGTTAATAATTCCTTCACCATAACGGATATGGCTATTTTGACGTAAATTATCTAATAATGCTGTTAGAATAGCCTCGAAGTGAATATCTCTAATAATGTTATCTATGGCCACTTCTTGTTCTTTAGAGGGCATTATGTTTCGTACTTTATCCACAGCTATTATCATTACATTACCTTGTCTATCTTTACCAAGTCCATAAGAAACATGATCTTTTTTCGGCAGCTCAATACTAAAAACAGCGGGGGTTATACTTTCGTGTAAATCTCTGGTTATCCAACGAGATTGGGTAAATTTTAAATTTAATTTTATTTCTGATGTTCCGGAATTCAGTTCAGATAACAATTTTTCTGCTTCTTCTTGGTTTTTTTGCTCGATTTTTTGTCTTATAATATACAGAGTAATGCTATTATGTACCTTTCTTAGGGGAATCAAAAGAGCAGGTCTATATTGTCTGAGACGAATAAAATAATCTCCGTGAGCAGTACTACTAATAAACTGATTATTCTTAGCTAGATGATCACTCTGAAAAAGATCTTGAACAATAAGAGGATTCAAAGGAAAATATTTAGGAATAGTATTCAAACTAAACCATCCGGTGTCTACCGATTTTATTCCCGTAATATTTTCTATCTTATTTAGAGATGACTGCTGATCAATAGCTTTCCTAATTTTTTCTTTAAGTATTAAATACTTCTCGAGAAGATGTTTTTGCTGTAATTGATTAGCAATAACAGAGCGCACTTTATTAAAAGGCATAATTTGTGCCGGTCTGATATCTTCGAGTCGTACAATTAAATAACCCACTGAAGTTTTGATTATTTCTGAAATCTGTCCTATTTGTTGCAAGTGGGCATTTTTTAGTTCCACTGGGGTGTATTCTGATTTCATCCATGGAAATTCTCCTCCTCTATGTGCGGAAATGGGATCCACAGAAAAATCTGTGGCCATCGCAATAAAATCTGCGCCAGCTTTTAATTTCTTTAAAATCATTTTAGCTGATTTCTCACTATTCAATTGAATAACGCGATATTTATATTGAGACGATTGACGATAATCCTGTTGGTGTAAGTCATACCACTGTTGGACTTCGCTGTCTTTAATGGGCGGCAATTGAGATATATTGTTGTAGCCAGCGAGGGGGATATAATCGATCCTAAACAATTCTGGAGCAATGAACCTCCTAATATTTTGATAATAGTAATTTCGTATTTCACTATTACTTACCGATAATTTCCTCTTTGCAATCTTATTAACTACTGCGGTACGGATCTTGCGCTGCTGAGTCAAAAGTAATGTTAAGACATTTTTATCTTTATCACTTGGCAAAATAAACTCTGAGTCTCTTATCACCGATAGTAATTGTTTAAGAATTAATTGTTGACGCATTGTTTCAGCGTATTGCCTACTAGTTAATCCTATTACATTGAGGTAATTATTATACTTAATTATATCAAAATGGCCGTTTACTTTAAAATCTAACTGACTAGAAATTACTTGTCTAATTTGTTCATCACTTATATTCATGCCTAAATTATGTGCATACTGTTGAAGTAACCACTCATCTCGGAGCTGAGATAACACTTTTATTCGTAATTGCTGTATATAATGTGCATCTCTTGCTAACTCTGGGAACCGATTTCCTAACAATTTTTGTTGTTGATTTTGTACCGAGGACACATAGTTTTCAAATTGTAAGCGGGTAATTTTATGACCATTGATTATGAGTGCATAATCATTATTATTAAGTCCCAGATACATATAATTACCCATTCCGCTTATTAACAGCAACGCAATTATCATTCCTAACATTACTTTCTGCGAGAACTTATTTTTTTTTGAAGTATCACGTAATAATTTTAGCATCATAGTGGTTTTTACTCACTGTTAAAATTGGTGATGATCTGAGAGTTAGAATAATATCGTGGTGATAATTTAATGTAATGGTCAGAATCAGTATTCTGCAATAATATTTTTAGGACCGTTTTAATCCTGCACCTCCCTCATCATATCAGGTATACTTACTAGTTAGTATCTTTTGGGTGACGAGATATCATATTGGGAAGCTATCTTCTTTCCTTTCTTTGCTGGTGCACAAGTAGTCTCTATAATTAAGATCCATTCTTACTCGTCAGGACTATATTTCTTTATACCCTCAGACCGACATAATCTAAACTAGTCTTTTTCTCAAACTTCCGATTATCTCTCTTGAGATCTATATGCTTCTAACGTAGTAAAATTTTTACTACGTTGCGACATATTTTTGACAATTTTATTTCAATAGACTCCTCTTTTTTCGTGTAAAAATAGATAAGATCTCCTAGTATTACTTTTTATCTGCACTTCTATTTTTCAGGTGTTACGGGTAATTGTTTTCATCAGTAAATAACGAAAATAAATATTTTTATTTTCGGTAAGAGAAACGCAGAACTAACATGCGATCTAATATCGATGATATTCCTGAAGTTGTGAGACGTTGCAACAAAAATATAATCTCTGAAAGATCATAATCTACCTCAAGATAATGATTCTTACAAGTAGATTTTAATCAGGATTCAGTACCTACAATAATGCAGACGTACAATCAGAACCATCTCTTCAATATAACTGCGGACTACTTATTGCTTATTATCCTTATCTGTTTTTATTTTAAATTTTTTCTTCTCCGATTCTACTCGTGGTTATTGGACCTATAACTGCATCTTCTGATCCGAGATAATTTTCTCCTCCCTGATTCAGAGTTTCCATCTCGTGGGGCAAAACTTGATTATCTTATGAAGAGATCTTAATTGTTCAGGGAAATAATAATTCGCTGAGGGGAATCTATTTGTTCACACCAGTGCGAAGGACATATTGAATTTGGAAAATATATCTCTCTGAATCTATGAGCAATATAAGATATTCGTCGATCCATATATATGAATCGGACACAGGCTCGTCTATCCGGGTGAACATCTTGAGAACATTATTTAGTTTTAGAATCTACTGGGCAATTTTATTATTCAGTGTTATATATATTTGAAACTTGTGGAGATCATCTTCTTTCCAGAATAGATCTTTCAATACCACATAGGCACTATTTACGTTCCACGTCTTACTTCCGCCAGGATGATAATAATTAGAATTCGTTTGCACGTTCAGTAACCTTTCGATTACTAAAATAGCTCTCTTAGTTTATGTTTGCGCGGACTAGATTATGAGGATTAGTTTATAAAAAACACATATAATTTATGGTATGGATCTCCACTCAGTTTATGAGAATCGAGAAGAACGAAAACAATCTAAATATTATTATTATGTTACCGGGATTATAATTATCTATAACTAAAAGCAAAAACATTCTACTTTATTAAGGTCAAATAGAATATCTATTCACCGCATGCTTGCTGAGCTTTATGTTTATTACTATAGATCATCATAGGTCCTGTTTTACCTTCAATGACTGATTTCTCAATAATTACTTTCACTACATCTGTCATTGATGGTAGATCATACATAATTTGGAGTAATACGTTTTCCACAATAGAACGTAATCCCCTCGCACCCGTTTTTCGTAGCATTGCCTTCTGAGCAATAGAGCATAACGCTTCATTACTGAACTCTAATTCTATATCTTCTAAATTAAATAGCGCCTGATATTGCTTGATCAGTGCATTTTTTGGTTCTCTTAAAATTCTCAGAAGCGCTTCTTCATTAAGTTCTTTGAGTGTAGTCACTATGGGAAGACGACCAATAAACTCTGGAATCAGTCCAAATCTAATTAAGTCTGATGGTTCTACCTGCTCCAGTAATTTACTGATGGATGTTTTTTGTGAAGAACATTTTACAGCGGCTCCAAAGCCAATTCCCGAAAATTCTTCTACGCGGTGAGCAATTATTTTATCCAATCCGGCAAATGCACCTCCACATATAAAGAGAATATTAGAAGTATCTACTTGCAAAAAATCTTGGTGCGGATGCTTGCGACCTCCTTGGGGGGGCACTGCTGCTATAGTTCCTTCGATTAGTTTTAAGAGTGCTTGTTGTACTCCTTCCCCAGACACATCCCGAGTAATGGAAGGATTGTCAGATTTTCGTGAAATTTTATCTATCTCATCCAGATAGACAATTCCTCGCTGTGCTTTTTGAACATCGTAATCACATTTTTGCAATAATTTTTGAAGAATGTTCTCTACATCCTCTCCTACATATCCTGCTTCAGTCAAGGTAGTAACATCTGTAATAGTGAATGGAACATCCAATAATCGTGCTAGGGATTCTGCTAACAGAGTTTTACCACTTCCAGTAGGACCAATTAAAAGAATATTACTTTTCCCCATTTCCAGACCATTACCAATACCACTACTCAGCAAACGCTTATAGTGATTGTATACCGCTACTGCTAGAACTTTTTTAGTATGTTCTTGTCCAATCACATAATCATCAAGATGATTACTAATTTGATGAGGAGTGGGCATTACACTACTGCTACCCATTTCATGTGGGTTTATTCCATCCTTTATTTCTTCACTAAGAATGTCGTCACATAATTCGACACATTCATCGCATATATATACGGATGGACCGGCAATCATTTTCCGTACTTCATGCTGACTTTTGCCGCAAAAAGAACAGTACAGCACTGTGCCTGAACTGTCTTTGCGATTATCTATCATCCGGTAACCTCTTTTTTTATTTTATTTTGACATTAGGATAATAACTATGATACCTCTAATATGAGAGATAATCTATTACTTCCTCTGAGTCAATATTGAATCTACTAGTCCATATGACACTGCTTCACTGGCCGATAAAAAATAATCACGTTCGGTATCTTTTTCTATGACTTCTAGAGGTTGTAATGTATGTTCTGCTATTAACTGATTTATTCTATTTTTGATTTTTAAAATTTCTCGTGCATGTATTTCTATATCGCTTGCTTGTCCTTGATAAGCTCCTAAAGGCTGATGAATCATAACTCGAGAATTAGGAAGACAAAGACGTTTACCTTTAGCTCCTGCCGTAAGGATAAAAGCTCCCATAGAGGCAGCTAACCCTATACATATCGTACTTACATCCGGTTTAATGAACTGCATGGTGTCGTAAATCGACATACCGGCAGTAATTACTCCTCCAGGAGAATTAATATACAAATATATATCTTGATCCGGATTATCTGCTTCTAAAAATAATAATTGGGCGACGATCAAATTAGCCATGTAGTCTTCTACATACCCTGTCAAAAAAATTATGCGCTCTTTAAGAAGACGTGAGTAAATGTCAAACGCTCGTTCACCACTAGCATTCTGTTCAATTACCATTGGTACTAACATATCGGTATTCCTGTGATCTAATCTTTATTTTATGATTACATAATATATTAATATACTACATTTTATGTGGATATTCGATGATCATAAAAAATATGACTAATCAAGTTGCTTAAATCAATCGTTTATTATCTATAATGCTAATCATTTCATGATATGAAATTCTCTCTTCCGTAATTATAGCCTGCTTAAGGATAAGATCTATAATCTGTTCTTCTAATGATAGGTTATAAATAATATTCATGATTTCCGGATTTTTACGATAATCTTTTTTTATAAAAGAAGGATCACTCTCCGGGGAGATAGTTAAACTTTTCATTAATGATGGAATCTGATAATTGTGAGCTTCAAGATTATTAATACGAATAAGTTCATTCAATAATAATCGTATAGCAACCCGTTGTTTGGCGTGCTCTGCTAAAAGAACGCGCGGAATTAATTGCTTTTTTTTATTGACCGTTAAAAACTTCGTGAAGTAATATTGACAGCATTTACTTTCTCTTTCTACCAGGGCAATAGGGACATCAATTTTATTTATTTTCAATAAATTATTTAATAATTGGGTCTTAATATAATGTCTAACTATATCTTGAAGTTCCATATCAATATTTTTTCTTACTTCATCCCGCAGATCGGACATCTTTCCTCCTGCTATCCCAAAACGTTTAATTAATCCTTCACTGAGTTCGGTTAGTTCCCCTTTTTCGATATGTTTTATTAAAATAAATAATTTTAGGAATCCTTTCCGTCCTTGACTAGAGGAGGGATGAAGTTCTTTTTCTACGCAAAATTTTTCACCCTGCCTATGACCAATAATACTTTTTTCTAAATCTAAACGTATCCGTCTCTGTCCTAAAATTAAAACCACATCCGTTACTTCTTCTCCCTCCATGATTTCATTCTCAATCTCTACCATATATTTCATATCAATGGTGACGCGATTCCAAAGGTTAGCAAGTGGGGCACTGAGGGTCCATTTTGCTTGTTGGGTACGAATCTTGAACAGCATATTATCTACGTCTTGTTCAGTAACTTCTACTCGTGGTTTTATAATCCTAAAGGTATCAAATGTGGGAATATTAATTTCTGGAAACACTTCAAATTCTACCACATAGGTAAAATCATGACCTATTTTATATTCTTCATAAACAAAATTTAAATTTCCTACCACCATGATGTTGTGATTGTTCACCTCTTTCATAAAATTTTGGTGCATCAGAGTACTCAACACTTCGTGAAGCACAGAAGTTCGATAACGCTGAGATACAATTTGCAGAGGTACTTTTCCTTTGCGAAAACCGTCTCTACAAAATGTTTTTGCAACATTCATAAGCTTTTTTTTAACCATACTTTCAATGCGCTCGGCAGAAATAGTAATTTTTATTCTCCGACCCAGGAGATTAGTATTTTCCACTGATAATGGCATTATTTTATTACCTCAAAAAATGTGGGATGAAAGTTTCGATGAGAAGTTCCGATCTTTCTACTATTCATTAGTACTTTCCGGACGAAAATAACAATCTTTCTTCAGATAAGTAGGATATAAAATCCAGATCACACATTTATTCTTTTACCGCTTTATCCTCTTCCGGACCCCAAGGAGACTATCTTTACATTTACAGTTGGCACACCTTCTCGTAAAATAACTCTAAAATTTCACGTCACTGATGTAATAATCATTATACTTGAGGTATGAAATGGCACAAAGAAAAAAAGTAGTGTTAGTTATTTCAATTATTACGATAATTTTATTATTAAGCGGTTGTCAAATAGATTTATTAGATCCTAAAGGAGAAATAGGAATCGAACAACGACGGTTGATATTAACTGCTCTGGGAGTAATGTTACTTGTGGTTATCCCGGCTATCATAATGGTTATTGCTTTTTCCATTAAGTATCGACAAAGTAACACTACTGCCAAATACAGTCCTTCTTGGGGTCATTCTTATAAAATAGAGGCGGTAGTTTGGGCACTTCCGATTCTAATTATTATATTTCTAGGAATTAAAACCTGGAAAACCACTCACTTATTAGATCCTAATAAACCTATCCATTATAATAATATTAATCCTTTAACAATTGAAGTAGTATCAATGGATTGGAAATGGTTATTTATTTATCCCGCCCAGGGAGTAGCTGCTGTTAATCAGGTGTCTTTTCCTATTAATACTCCGGTAGTATTTAAAATTACTTCTTTTTCGGTTATGAATTCCTTTTTTATTCCTCGTTTAGGTAGTCAGGTGTATGCTATGGCCGGTATGCAAACAAAATTACATCTGATAGCAAATAAGCCGGGAATTTATAAAGGAATTTCATCAGCTTATAGTGGTAGGGGATTCTCTGGAATGAAATTTACAGCCATTGCTACCGATAATGTAACATCTTTTAATAAGTGGATCTCTCAAGCGAGAAACGCTCCCGACACATTAAATAACATGGAAGCTTTACAAAAACTTGCTATTCCGAGTGAAAATAATAAAGTAGTATTTTTTTCTAGAGTAAAGCGTCATTTATTTGACGATATTATCAATAAATTTCGCAAAGGTTCAAGAACTATCAGTGATCTCCCACAAATCGGTATGCATCTACCAATAAAATTTAAGGACTGAACTTATGTTTGGAAAGTTAACACTAAACGCTATTCCATATAACGAACCTATTATCATGGGTACTCTTTCTACCCTTATAGTTTTTAGCATCTTAACGCTAGCACTAATAACGTATTTGGGTAAATGGAAATATTTATGGCACGAGTGGCTGACATCAGTAGATCATAAACGCTTAGGAATAATGTACATTATTTTAGGGTTGATTATGATGATTCGAGGATTTGCTGATGCTATTATGATGCGTAGTCAGCAAGTGCTGGCATCGTCTGGTCACCCCGGGTTTTTACCTCCTGAACACTATGATCAGATTTTTACTGCACATGGTGTTATTATGATATTTTTTGTAGCAACTCCGTTAATTATTGGTCTCATGAATTTTATAGTACCATTGCAAATCGGGGCACGTGATGTAGCCTTCCCATTCCTTAATAATTTGAGTTTTTGGCTTACGGTTGCAGGGGCAATGCTAGTCAATATTTCATTGGGAGTTGGGGAATTTGCTAAGGTGGGATGGGTAGCTTATCCTCCACTTTCGGGAATAGAATATAGTCCGGGTGTAGGAGTTGACTACTGGATATGGAGTTTGCAAATTTCTGGCATTGGAACCTTGCTTACCGGAATTAACTTCTTTGTGACCATTATTAAAATGCGAGCGCCGGGCATGACTTTATTCAAAATGCCCGTCTTTACTTGGACATCATTATGTTCTAACGTCCTAATTATTATAGCTTTTCCCATCTTAACAGTAACTATTACATTGCTTACCCTAGATCGTTATTTAGGAACTCATTTTTTTACCAATGAGATGGGGGGGAACATGATGATGTATATCAATCTTATATGGGCATGGGGTCATCCCGAAGTATATATTCTAGTACTACCCGTATTTGGGATATACTCAGAAGTAGTAGCAACTTTCTCTAAAAAAAGACTTTTTGGCTATACTTCTCTGGTTTGGGCAACGATTGTTATAACAATTCTTTCCTTTATTGTCTGGTTACACCATTTCTTTACTATGGGAGCAGGTGCTAATGTGAATGCTTTCTTTGGTATTAGTACCATGATCATTGCTATCCCTACTGGGGTAAAAATTTTTAACTGGCTATTCACTATGTATCAAGGACGTATTCATTTTACGTCTCCCATGTTATGGACCATAGGTTTTATAATAACCTTTTCTATTGGTGGAATGGCAGGAGTGTTATTAGCAGTACCCGGTGCTGATTTTGTCCTGCACAATAGTTTATTCTTAATTGCACACTTTCATACTGTTATTATCGGAGGGGTAGTGTTCGGATGCTTCGCGGGATTAACCTACTGGTTTCCTAAAGCTTTTGGATTTACCTTAAATGAATACTGGGGGAAAATGTCATTCTGGTGCTGGTTCATAGGTTTCTTATTGGCTTTTATCCCACTTTACGCCCTAGGATTAATGGGTATGACACGGCGTCTCAGTCAAAATATTGATCCACAATTTCACTTATTATTAGTTATCGCGGCATTCGGTACCGTAATTATTGCTATTGGAGTTATCTGTTTATTCATTCAAATTTATATTTCGATTATTTATCGTCATAATAATGCGGATCTTACAGGTGATCCTTGGGATGGACGAACTTTAGAATGGTCTACCTCTTCGCCACCTCCTTTTTATAACTTTGCTATTATTCCCGAAGTGAAAGAACGTGATCCATTTTGGGAGATGAAATTAAAAAAAGAATCAGGAAAAAAACAACAATATCTCGATTATGAACCCATTCATATGCCCAAAAATACTAGTATAGGTATCTGGATCGCCGGTTTTAGTATGATATTTGGTTTTGCCATGGTTTGGTATATCTGGTGGTTAGCCGCCATTACTTTAGTAGGCATAATTGTATCTTGGATTGCTAAAAGTTTTGATGAAGATCCATATTATTATGTTCCCGTAAGGGAAATATCACAAATTGAGAATCATCGTTTTAAAGAGATAATAAAGTAGGTATAAAATGTCAAAAAATAATCCCAGTTCCCTCTCTAATAATTACCTGAATAGATTAGAGTCTTCTAATGATATTCATGCCACTAAAGTATTTGGTTTTTGGATATATTTAATGAGCGATTGTATCCTCTTTGCTGCTCTATTTGCTACCTATGCCGTAATGGTTAATAGTACCGCTGATGGTCCTGAGGGAAAAGATATTTTTCATTTACCATTCGTATTTGCAGAAACTACGGTGTTGCTATTTAGTACCCTTACTGAGGGGATGGCCATGGTATCCATTCATCAGAAAAACAGCGGGATAAATAAAGTTATTTACTGGTTATTATTAACATTTCTATTAGGGGTAGTTTTCATCTCCATGGAATTTTATGAGTTTTATCATTTAATTAATCATGACTCGGGTCCGAGTAGAAGCGGATTTTTGTCTAGTTTTTTCATCTTAGTAGGAACACATGGAATCCATGTTATTGCGGGTTTAATATGGATTATAATCTTAATTTATCAGGTTTCAAAGGATGAAATTACGCCTCCAATCGTAACAAGATTAAGTTGTTTTAGCTTATTTTGGCATTTCTTAGATGTGATATGGATATGCTTATTTACCGTGGTATATTTGATAGGGATGATGAAATGAAAAATATTTTATATACAGGGGCGAGCGATGCTAAAAAATATTTAATCGGATTTATGATGTCAATCATTTTGACACTAGTTCCCTTTACGCTTGTGGGTCTAACTCTAAACAGTCACGAGCCATTCGTATTAGTCATAACAATTATTTTCGCCCTCTTACAAATTATTATTCATTTGATATGTTTTTTACATATAAGTGGATCTAAAAAAGATCGTTGGAACTTATTAGCTTTAATATTTAGTATTATTATCATAGCAATCCTAGTACTAGGATCATTATGGATCATGTGGAATTTGAACTACATGATGAAGACTAGTAGATTTTAATGATTATAGTTCCAGGAGACCTTACCATTCTTCTTTTCTGAAAATCGATCCGGCAGGAAGAGGGATATAAGGTAGGTATCGATCGTCGGAGGGAAATGTTCGTCTGGATAAATAAATAACCACGCATGAACTTCTTATCGCATAACCGATATCAGTTATACTTAAGCTAACCCTAACAATCTAAGAAAAATATCCATCCATGATTAATTCAATAAAATAATATATTGTAACGATTAAAAAAATTTAACATTAAATATTTTTCATCATGATATAATAGATAAAAAAACTATGCAGTTGCTAAGTATAGTAACTATCATAGTTTGTGAGTCCCTATATGAAATTTAAAGGTAATATTGATGTCCAAGATTAAAGGAAACGTTAAATGGTTTAATGAATCTAAAGGATTTGGTTTTATTACTCCAGAAGATGGTAGTAAAGACGTATTTGTTCATTTTTCGGCAATCCAGAGCAATGGTTTTAAAACTTTGACTGAAGGACAACGTGTAGAGTTTGAAATAACAACTGGCGCTAAAGGTCCGGCTGCTGCTAATGTGATTATAGTATAAGTTAACAGTCAGAATTAAAAACCCGTCTTAATGTCGGGTTTTTTAATTATTAAATAATTTGTCTGCTTGCTTGTCTGCATGATAAGAAGAACGTACCAAAGGAGAGCACGCAGCATGAGTAAAACCCAGGGCTTGAGCGTTTGTTTTGAGCTCTGAAAACTCATCTGGACTGACATATCGTCTGACTGGTAAATGGTATCTACTTGGCTGCAGATATTGTCCTATGGTGATCATAGTCACTCCATGGGAACGGAGATCATGCATAACATTAATAATATCTGCATATTTTTCTCCTAACCCCACCATGAGGCCAGATTTAGTTGGAATCTGAGGATGATATTCCTTAAAACGCTTAAGTAACTTTAACGAATAAGCATAATTAGCTCCTGGACGTATTTTGTGATAGAGTTCAGGAACAGTTTCTAGATTATGGTTAAATATATCTGGGGGCATCTCATTGAAGATATTCATTGCCTTATCAAGACATCCCCTAAAATCCGGTACTAGGATTTCAATCCTAATTCTAGGATTCATCTCTCTAATGGAAACTATACAATCAACAAAATGTTGAGCCCCCCCATCATGTAAATCATCACGATTAACAGAGGTAAGAACTATATAGCGTAAATGTAACTTATTAATCGTTTGTGCAATTCTTTGAGGTTCCTTTTTATCCGAAGGTAATGGTCTCCCATGAGAGATAGCACAAAATGGACAACGTCGGGTACAAATATTACCTAGAATTAAAAAAGTTACTTTACCCTGATTAAAACAATCAATAATATTAGGACAGGATGCTTCTTCACAAACGGAATGTAAACCATTTCTACGTATTAATGATTGAAGTTGGTTGAGATGTTGTGATTCATGAGGTAATTGGATCCTTAACCATTCGGGTTTTTTCAGCATTTTTCTTCTACCATTTTAGGATTATCAATATTTTGCAATATTATGATCATGACGAAAGTATCCGGGTGAAATATGTAGTTATGATGGAATTATTATTCCCTTTTTTCCTGAAAGATGAAGGTTATTGGAGCAGGATGGTTTGTTAAATGGGTTAGAAAACATTTCTAAATATCTATTTTAAAAATACTAATAAACTCATCTACTAAAACCTGCTGAAATTCTCCTAAGGAAACCGTAGGATTAAATGCACTTAATTGTGTCATCTCTAAACCTGCCTCACCACAAGGATTAATGTGTTGAAAAGGGGTTAAATCCATGGAAATATTAACTGCAAAACCATGTAGTGAACACCCCTGGTGGATACGTAAACCCAGGGAGCAAATTTTTTTATCACTAATATATACTCCCGGAGCATTTTTACGCACATGAGCATCAATATTAAATAATTTTAGGGTCTTAATAACAGATTTTTCTATTACAGTAACTAAATATCTCACCCTGAGGTTTCTTCTTTTTAAATCAATCATAACATACATGATCAGCTGACCTGGACCATGATAAGTGATCTTTCCGCCTCGATCACTTTGCATGACTGGAATATCACTATGCCTAAGTATGTTATTCTTATATTTGTCTGACTTTCCCTGCGTAAAGACCGGCCAATGCTCCAATAACCAGAGTTCATCCAGGGTTAAAGAGAGTCTATTTTTAGTAAAATTATGCATTGATATATATACTTTACTCCATGGTTGCAGACCAAGATAACGAATAATAAATTTACCATCGCACATGTAATTAGATCCTCTACATACTTTATATCATCATAAATATATCTGACTAGAGTCAAAAATAAACCTAGAGATATATAGTTTTTATACTTCCTAACTAGTAAGTGCTTAATAATAAGGATATAGTTTCTAGTCTCGACCATAATAAGGTTTGATTATCGTTATTTTTAATAGCTATTTCGAGCCTGGATAATAAAGTAATAGCCCTTTTAATATGTGTATTATTTAGTCTTTTTAATACGTTTGTCAAAAATGTTAATCGGATAATTTTTTTATTCCTGGGATTATTATTCGGTAGTAAAGGGTAAGAAGAGGATTTTAGACTACGCTGTTGTAATGTTAGTAATGTTATTAAATCATAAGATAAAAAGTTACACAGAAAATTGATTTCACAACCCTGTTGGCGTAACTGATGTAAGATATGTAATGCGCGCACAGTTTGTCCCGATAGTACTGAATCTAACCACTGGTAAGGAGTAAAATACGATACATCACTTACAATATTTTCTACTCGAGAAAGGGACAGCCTACCATCGGTCCATAGCAAACGTAGCATGTTGAGAGTTTGAACTAATGCTAATAAGTTCCCTTCATAGTTATAACAAAGTAACTGCAGAGCATCTTCTTCAATCTTCAATCCCATGTTTGTGGCTCGATGATTTATCCACTTTAGATAACGATCTTTTTGAGGCGTGAAACAAGACACTAATACAGTGTTCTTGGTACTGAGTGTGGTAAACCAGGTACTGTGTTCTTGTTTCTTGCTGAGATAAGAAAGAATTATAATTAGGATAATATTATCATTAGATTGCAATAATTTTGCCACCATCAATAATCTTTCTTGCCAGAGAACACTCACTTCTTTTTCAGAAGAGGTTGGCACTTTTAGGCAAAAGATTCGTTTTCTAGCAAATAAGCTATGTGCTTTAAAATTAAAAATAATATCTTGCCATCCCTGAGTATTATTATCACTAGTAGCACGGTAATGATCCTGAAATCCTTTTTTTTTAGCTTCCTCGAACACTGTATGTTCGCTTTCTTGTAATAAGAAAGAATCATTACCTACTAGGAAATAACACCTGCTTAATTCTTTAGCCACCTGAAAGGACAGGTTCTCAGAAGTAAGTTTAATCATAATAATTAATTCACCACCACTTAGGAAATTTAGGATTTTTACCGTAATATCGAACGACAAAGATATTACATAATCAACCTATTATTTTCCTTAGGATAATATTAGATTAATTAGTTTACCAGGTACATAAAACACTCGTCGTATTGTGATACCTTTTAGATACTTAGAGATCTGTGGGTCTCGGCTAGCTTGTTGGTATATTTTTTTTTCGTTAAAGTGATTCGGGATAATAAGTCTTCCACGCACTTTTCCGTTTACTTGGACGACGATTAACCAAGTATTTTCTTTCAGTGCTTCTTTATCTACTTGTGGCCACTGCGCGTGATCTATATCAATATTTTTTCTAAAGTTATGAATAGCTTGCCATAATACAAAGCAAATATGTGGTGTAAAAGGATATAACATTCTTATAACAGCTAGAAGGCACTCCTGCATTAAGGATTGATCTTGTGAATATTCGGGAGAGAATTTAGACAGATGATTAATAAATTTCATAATAGCCGCAATAGCGGTATTGTAAGTCTGTCGACGATCAATATCGTCAGTAACTTTAGCAATAGTTTGATGTAATTTTCGTCGCAACGACGACTGCAGTTCATTAAGTGGAGTTGGATGATCTAGATATATTTTTTCCTTTTTAGTGTGTTTATAAACTAAAGACCATAATCGTTTCAAAAAACGACGGCAACCTTCTATGCCTGAATTACTCCACTGGAGTGGAAGTTCTGCCGGAGCCGCAAACATTATGAATAACCGGATCGTATCTGCCCCGTATTTTTCAATCATTATATGGGGGTCAATACCATTATTTTTAGATTTAGACATTTTGCTAATACCAGCATAAACTAACTCTCGTCCGACACGATCTTTCGCTTTTATAATTCGACCTTTTTCATCTCGCTTACTGGTAACATGGATAGGATTAATCCAGACTCGTTCCTGATTGTTACCAAGATAATAAAAAGTGTCTGTCAACACCATTCCCTGGCATAATAATCGTTTGGCTGGTTCATCAGTCTGAACTAATCCTGCATCCCGTAGTAACTTATGATAGAATCGAAAATACATTAAGTGTAGAATAGCATGTTCAATCCCCCCAATATATTGATCTATGGGCAACCAGTAATTGGCTGCATAGGGATCTAAAATACCTTTTTTATAGTGCGGACAGGTATAGCGTGCATAATACCATGAAGATTCCATGAATGTATCAAAAGTATCTGTTTCTCGAACCGCTCTTTTTCCCTGGACTAAAGTTTTACCCCACTTCTCATCATTCTTAATTGGACTGTTAATACCATCCACAATGACCTTTTCGGGAAGTATAACAGGAAGTTGATTTTCCGGAACGGGAATAATTGAGCCATCTTCCAGAGTTATCATTGGAATAGGTGCCCCCCAATAACGTTGACGAGAGACTCCCCAATCACGAAGTCGATAGTGCACCGCCGGTTTTCCTACGCCTTTATTTATCAGGGTGGTAATAATTATATTACTACCTACTTCATTGGATAAACCACTGAATTCTCCCGAATTAAATAATGTTCCTCTTGCCGTCATAGCACGTCTACTAACATCGGGTGGGGTGCCATCTGCAGCTAATAGGACTGATTTAATTGGTAAATTATATTTCTTCGCAAACTCCCAGTCTCGATGGTCGTGAGCAGGTACTATCATCACTCCCCCCGTACCATATTCTAAACTGATAAAGTTTACTACCCAAATAGGCAATTTTTCCTTAGTTAAGGGATGAATGGCCAAAAAATCGGTAGACATTCCTACTATTGTTTCCGAGTTATATCTTTCGTTTTGGGGATTTTTTACACATCCATATTTCCGGAGGAAATTACACAGAGGAGGCTTGAGACCAGCCGCTTCCACCGCGAGAGGATGCTCTAATGCAATTGCTAGACAGCTTATCCCCATGATAGTATCTGGTCGTGTAGTATATATTGTTATCTGATTTTCATCTCCTACCAGTGGAAAAGTTATTTCTACTCCCTTTGAACGACCAATCCAATTACGTTGCATATTTTTCACCTGATCCGGCCAAAATTCTAGGTTGTCTAATCCATGAAGTAATTCTTCTGCATAAGAAGTGATCCTTATAAACCACTGCGGTACTTTACGTAGTGCTACTCGGGTATCACAACGCCAACAACATCCATCTATTACTTGCTCATTAGCCAATACAGTTTTATCAGTGGGACACCAATTAACAAAAGATAATTTTTTATATACTAAACCTTTGTCATATAATTTAGTGAAAAACCATTGTTCCCAACGATAATATTCTGGATTACAGGTCACCAATTCCCTACTCCAGTCATAACTAAATCCCAATAATTTAAGCTGTTTTTTCATATAATTGATATTGCTATAGGTCCAAGATGCAGGTACAGTATTATTGTTTAGAGCTGCCGTTTCTGCTGGTAAACCAAAGGCATCCCATCCCATAGGATGTAACACATTTTTACCTTTCATTCGCTGATATCGAGCAATTACATCGCCAATAGTATAATTACGCACATGACCCATATGTAAATGACCCGAAGGATAGGGAGGCATTGATAAACAATAAAATTTTTCTTTTCCTTCTTCTTCCTGCACCTGAAAAGTCTTATTTTTTTCCCAAGAAAGCTGTACGTAGGGTTCTATCTCTTCCGGACGATATTGATTTTGCATCTAGCTTCTATTACCTTGCTATTTAAAAAAAACTAGCTATTTCTGCGGTTTTAAAAAATTTTCTTCAATCTTATTGAAGATGATGATATTTCTTTATAAGGATCACAATATCCAAGATTCCTCATAATTTTTGTTTCTATTACTTCCATATTTTTAGCGTTCTCGAGCGTAATATGATCATAACCTAGTAAGTGTAGACTTCCATGAATTACCATATGAGCCCAATGTTCTCTCAATCTTTTTTGCTGTTCTTGAGCTTCTTTTTCTACAATAGAAGCACAGATCACCAAATCTCCTAGTAAGGAGATCTTTACATCATTAATACTAGGTATCTTCAATGGAAATGATAATATATTTGTTGCTCTATTTTTTCGCCGATAACGCAAATTAAGAGCTTTACTTTCATCAGGATCTACTATACGAATAGTAACTTCCTGAGATTTGTTCAATTTTAAAAAAAATAGAACAGCCTCTACCCATCTCGAAAAATGATCAGCTGTAGGTAAGTGTACACGTTCCTGGCAGACAATTTGCAGATTTAAAATAATTCTTTTCATTAATTCCATTGTTCTCACTTTTATTGACCTATAATTTTGCCCCGCAGAGAATTTGGACAAACTTCTACTATTTCTACATCAATAAAATTACCTATTAGATCTACTTTGCTTGCAAAGTTTACTACCCGATTATTATCAGTACGACCGGAAAGTTCTGTAATATTTTTACGGGAACGTCCTTCCACTAGCACTCTTTGTACACTACCTAGCATGCGTCTGCTCCAAGAAAGAGTCTGTTGCTTAAGCAGTGCTTGGATCCGATATAAACGATCTTTTTTTTCTTTTTCACTAATATAATTAGTCATGGTAGCCGCTTTAGTTCCCGGTCTTGACGAATATATAAAACTAAAACTCATATCAAAATTTATTTCTGATATAAATTGTAGTGTTTGATCGAAATCCTCTGAAGTCTCGCTGGGAAAACCAACAATAAAATCTGAACTTACATGTATATTAGGACGTACAGACCGTAATTTATGGATAATTTGTCTATACTTCTTGGTCGTATATCCTCGTTGCATGATTTTTAAGATTCTATCAGAACCACTTTGTACTGGAAGATGGAGAAAATTGGATAGTTGTGGTTGATCACGATAAACTTCAATTATATCCTCGGTAAAATGTCTGGGGTGATTAGTAGTAAAGCGGATACGATCAATCCCCTTAACTAAAGCTATTCTGCGGAGAAGATCGGAAAAGTGGCAAACTTCATTTTTGGACGTTGATCCGCGATATGCATTAACATTCTGTCCTAAGAGGTTAATATCATGGACTCCTTGATTAGCTAATAAGATAATTTCTGACAAAATATCATCACAGCATCGACTAATTTCTTTTCCCCTGGTATAAGGAACCACACAGTAAGTACAAGATTTATTACAACCTTCCATTATGGAAACCAGAGCAGTTGGTTTTTTACTAACCGGAGCTTTAATGATTCGAGTTAAGAAATTAAACTTTTCTTCCGGAAAACTTACATCTATGATATGCTGTCGTTTTTTTATCACACTCTTAATCATCTCCGGCAAACGATGAATAGTTTGGGGACCAAAGATAATATCCACATAATTAGCCCGCTGAAAAATTTTTTCTCCTTCCTGTGAAGCTACACATCCTCCTACTCCAATTATTATCTGGTCATTTTTATCTTTGAGTCCTTTCCATCGTCCTAGTTGATGAAATACTTTCTCTTGGGGTTTTTCACGGATGGAGCATGTATTAAGTAATAAAATATCCGCCTCTTCAGAGAGATGAGTAAGTAAATAACCATAGCTGGTAAGCATACTGGACATTTTAGACGAATCATCCTCATTCATCTGACATCCCCAAGTTTTTATATATAATTTTTTTTTCATCTCAGTAAAATTAGGTCACTATAGTTTCAAAAGTTTAGAATAATACTATATTGGGGTACTAGGATTCGAACCTAGGAATGCCGAAATCAGAATCCGGTGCCTTACCGCTTGGCTATACCCCATTAACTGGGGTACTAGGATTCGAACCTAGGAATGCCGGGATCAAAACCCGGTGCCTTACCACTTGGCTATACCCCATTTTTATCTCCTCAATGGTGCGGAAGGCGAGAGTTGAACTCGCACACCTTTTATGAGTACCAGAACCTAAATCTGGTGCGTCTACCTATTCCGCCACTTCCGCCCAAATTAGTACTTATCCACTTATTATTTTATTGTGGCTACGACGGGACTCGAACCTGTGACCCCAGCATTATGAGTGCTGTGCTCTATCCAGCTGAGCTACGTAGCCATTTATTACTTACAATAAGTATGCGGAAATAATCATCCTCGCGTCAATAATAATTTGCTCATATTTTAGGATCTTCGGTAATTACTAATATGACGATGATCCATCCAGATTAATTTTACCTTTGAAATGCAAATTTCACTAAATATTATTTATTTATTTTGAGATTCAAAATATAATTAAATTACTCGCATGAATATATATCTTCTCTATTGAGACCATGAAGAAAAAATCAGAATATTATTCTCCCACTAATTTTATTAGACAAATAATTGATAAAGACTTATCTCAGGGTAAATATAATATAGTACATACCAGATTTCCTCCGGAACCTAATGGACCTTTACATATTGGACATGCGAAAGCTATTTGCCTGAACTTTGGAATAGCACAAGATTATCAAGGACAATGTAATCTTCGCTTAGATGATACTAATCCTACACAAGAAAATCAAGAATATGTAGAATCAATTAAGTATGATGTGCAGTGGATGGGATATCAGTGGAGCGGTGAAGTACGATTTGCCTCCAATTATTTCGAGCAATTATATAATTTTGCCCTAGAACTAATTGAACAACATTTGGCTTACGTTGATGAATTAACTCCTGAGACAATTAGAGAGTATCGTGGAACTCTGACTATACCGGGAAAGAATAGTCCTTATCGAAATCGCAGTGTAAAGGAAAACCTCCGGTTATTTAAAAAAATGCGAGCAGGATCTTTCTCGGAAGGAGCTGCATGTCTACGCGCTAAAATAGATATGGCTTCTAGTTATATGGTCATGCGAGATCCTATTCTCTATCGAATTAAGTATGTAGCACACCATCAGACAGGAAAAAAATGGTGTATCTATCCCATGTATGATTTTACCCATTGTATTTCAGATGCGATGGAGGGAATTACCCATTCACTATGTACCCTGGAATTCCAAGACAACAGGCGGTTGTATGACTGGATATTAGATCATCTTACTATTTCTGCTCATCCGCGACAATACGAATTTTCTAGATTAAATTTAGAGTATGCGGTAATGTCGAAGCGAAAATTAAATCTTCTGCTCTTAAAAGAGATAGTTAAAGAGTGGGATGATCCTCGGATGTTAACCATTGCTGGATTACGCAGGAGAGGATATACGGCCAGTGCAATTCGAGAATTCTGTCGCCGGATCGGAGTGACTAAGCAGAAAAGTATGGTGGAGATGTCTGCTTTAGAAGCATGTATACGTGAAGAATTAAATGAAAAATCTCCTCGTGCAATGGCCGTGTTAAACCCCTTAAGAATAGTATTAGAGAATATACCTCCTTCTTATACCGAAATATTAAGGATGAGAAATCATCCTACGAATAATAACCTGGGTACTAGACTTGTTCCTTTTAGTCGGGAAATATATATTGAGCAGGATGATTTTTGTGAGGTAATTAATAATCCTCAATATAAAAGATTGGTTCTAGGAAGAAAAGTTAGACTCAGAAATGCTTATGTCATTAAAGCCGAACGGATTCTCAAGGATAAAAATAATAATATTATCTGTCTTTACTGCAGCTGCGATCATGAGAAAAAATTTTTTCAGCCCAAGAAAACAGCCACATTAGGAGTAATTCACTGGGTATCCGTCAAGCATGCTTTACCTGCCCAATTCCGAATTTATGATCATTTATTTAATATTTCTAATCCTGATGATGCTATCGATGATAATTTCTTAGCTCACATCAATCCCCATTCTTTACGGAGATATCAAGGATTTGTTGAGCCTAGCGTCGTTAAGAATACGAATGCTAATACTCACTATCAGTTCGAACGAATAGGTTACTTTTGTGTTGATAGCAATGATTCTTCTGCCACTAATCTCGTCTTTAACCTTACGGTGGAATTAAGAGATCAGTGGAAAAAATACCAATAACGTAACCGGACGGACTAGTAGGATCTCACGCATTATATTTATAGGAATGAAAGAGAAGAAGAAATTTCACCACAAACTTGAATAATCCATCTTTTCACGCGGTCATTAGTTAAATCGGGTTGACGATCTTCATCGATAGCAAGACCAATAAAATATTGATTATTTACTAAACTTTTAGAACTATCAAAAACATATCCTCTGGTGGACCAGTTACCCACAATTTTTGCACCCTTGGGCTGTATTATATCTCGTAAGGTGCCCATAGCGTCACAGAAATATTCTGAATAGTCTACTTGATCTCCACAACCAAAGATTCCCACATATTTTTTGCTCCAATCTATCTGTGTTAAGGTAGGAAAAAAATCCTCCCAATCGCATTGGGGTTCACCATAATACCACGTAGGTATACCTAATAACAAGAGGGGAAATTTATCTAAATCTTCTGGCTTACTTTTAGCAATATCATTCACTTCAGCAGGGTAGTGGGACCCTAAATTTTTTTTAATAATATTAGCTACCTTCTCAGTATTACCAGTATCACTTCCAAAAAAAATTCCTAGTTGTTTTACATCTTTATTTTCCATAAAAATTTTCCACCTCTTGATTTATATTATCAACCAATATCTTTTAATACCAGAGCACAAATATCTTTATTATATTATGATTTGTCTCATGAAAAAAGGGGAAAAAGATTATTACATGACTGAATAATTACCAATTGACTAGTTAATAATTCTAGATGAGAGCTCTCGATGGTCCTAGTTCTGGCACAATTTATTCAATCCATGAAATAAATACATCATTATTATTATTTGAATTTTTTGGGTTTAGGTCATCATTGAGCGGTCATCCTCTCCTGACGTCAAGAGATCTGGGCGCATTTATTCCGATCCGGAATTTTATCATTACTCCGTAGTAGATAAAATCCTGGAACTTTTAGATGCAGGATTATCAAGATTTTTTCAGTTTTGTTCATCATCTCAAAAAACACATCTTTATATAATTATATAAATAAGTTATGCTCTAATTAGTTGAATATCAATAATTAGATGCGGCATATCCACGATAAATTTAGTATTTCGTAGCCATTACATGTAAATTAATTTACTTGACACAACAATATCCGAGAGAGTATTCGAAATGATAAATATTGAATTGCAGATATCTCGAAATAAAGGATAATGAATTTTATTCATGCACAATATCGAATTAGAAAAGTTAATTAATCAACTGCTCAGAAGTAATTCTTTTCGCGATTATGTTCCTAATGGTTTGCAGGTGACGGGTCGAGAACAAATCTTCAAGATTGTTAGTGGCGTTACCGCATGTCAAGCATTGCTCGAAGAGGCTATTAAGAACCGGGCAGATGCCGTCATAGTACATCATGGTTATTTTTGGAATAATGAATCTTTAGTAATTAAAGGAATAAAACGAAAACGTCTCAAGACGATTTTAGTAAATGATATTAATTTATATTGCTGGCATTTGCCGCTGGATGCTCATCCAAAATTGGGAAATAATGCTCAGTTGGCAAAGTTATTAGGTATAAGAGTACAAGGAGAAATAGTGCCTTTATTGTGGTGGGGTAAATTTCAAGATCCTTTAACTAGTGAAGCCCTAAACCAACTGTTATCCACTAAATTAGGTCGGGTCCCATTACATTGTGGGGACAATGCACCGGATTTCATTAACCGAATTGCTTGGTCGACAGGAGCGGGACAAGATTTTATTGAACAGGCAGTTACTTTTGGTGTGGACGCATTTATTACGGGGGAAGTGTCCGAACAAACAATTCATATCGCCCGTGAAAATGGAATACATTTTTTTTCTGCTGGTCACCATGCTACCGAGCGCGGAGGAATAAAGGCTTTAAGTAAATGGCTAGAAAATAATTATGCTCTTAGGGTCATATTTATTGACATTGAAAATCCAGCATAAAACTATTTAGAGTTATGATAATTATGATGATTCAGTAATTGGTAGACAATAGGGTCACTAACACATTTCCCTATCCCACATTCTAGTACTGTAGAGAAAAAATTTGCCACGATTAATACCGCAAATACTATAATAGCGATTTTTTCCCACCTGGTTAATAAATTTAAGCTCCTAAGTTTTATCCTCTCTTCCCAATTATGACCTACTAACAGAAAAGCAATAGTAATAATAGTTAATAAAGAGCTCAAAACAGCTAAACTATAAAAATGAACTCCAAAAATTGAACTTCCGTATCCCGGAGTTCCAGGAGTAATATGTAAAAATACTTGTCGGGTGGCAATCAGAATGGTAATAACACAACCTACTAACGCTACTCCATAATGAGTAGGTATAATACCAAAGCGCACATTGAGAAAAAAACCTATACTTATAAGAATAATACCAACTCGTTGCAGCAAACAGATGGGACACGGTAGTTCGTGACGGGCGAATTGATAACCGAATGCAATGATTAGTATAACATTATTGCCCCATAAGAGGAGTAAATTAAAAATCTTACTAATGCTATTAGATAATGGCTCCTTGCTAGGATAAAAAGAAAAAATCCTGTTGACCATTGCATTCTATCCTCGGGTAGTATGGCTTAGAATGATAAATTTAATGGTTGATCTGCATGATTCTTGAATAAAACAAGAGTTACTATTAATAATAATGCCCATAATAAATAACCTGTTTTTTTTTTTCTAACAAAAAACTAATAATAGTCATAAATGCTATTAAAAATGTCAGATACATAACATTACCTCGTTTTTTTTGTGGAGTGATCATACTTTATATGTTCAAATAAAAATAATATAAAATATATTATAAGAGAATTGTCATGATAATGCGATAGTTTTATACTTGGTCCATAATATACAAAATAATACTAAGTGAGAGAAGGTGACGTTATATTAATGTCACCCTTCGATAATATATTTTAATATAAAACCAATTTGATCTTTCTGGGTAATTAATAGTGTGAAAAGACAAAGAAGACCGGTCAATTTAAATCTTACCACCATGCAATTTCCTCTAACTGCTATTACATCGATTCTTCACCGATTATCTGGTATAATTAACCTAATTATAGTAGGAATTATACTGAGAATGCTTGATGTTTCATTATCATCCCCCGACGGATTTTTACAGTTCCAGGGGTGGATAAAGAATATTTTTTTCAAAGTAATCATGTGGCAATTGTTAACTATCCTTTTTTATCATATTATTGCCGGTGTTAGACACATATTGATGGATTTCGGAATCATTGCTGATAATTATCAGGCCGGCAGATTTTCAGCGCAGGTAGTCTTTATTTTTACCATTTTTATATCAATCATCACGGGCTTAATTATATGGTAAGAAGAATGAAGGGAATATATTCTTGGATCTTGTTGCGAGTTTCTGCAATGCTGATAGCCCTCTACATACTCTATCTAATAATTTTCTGGTTTTTCAATGTAGAAAAAATGAATTATGTCATTTGGAGAGATTTCTTTGCTTCTGCAAGGACCAAATGGTTCACATCATTAACTTTATTATCTATTGTAGTTCATGGTGTAATTGGTGTCTGGCAAGTTTTAACTGATTATGTCCAGTTACGGGCAATACGGATAATATTACAATTAGTAAACTTTATAGTTCTATTAGGATATGTAGTGTATGGAATGGTAGTAGTCTGGAGTGTATAATGCATTTTACAGTTAAAGAATTTGATGCCATTGTTATCGGAGGAGGCGGAGCTGGAATGAGAGCTGCGTTACAGATTACCCAAAAGGGGGATAATAATTGTGCTCTGTTGTCTAAAGTATTTCCTACTCGTTCCCATACAGTATCTGCACAAGGAGGAATAACCGTTGCTTTAGGAAATAACCATATCGATAATTGGGAATGGCATATGTACGATACTGTAAAAGGTTCTGACTATCTAGGTGATCAAGATGCTATTGAATATATGTGTAAAAATGGTCCCGAAGTTATTTTGGAATTAGAACATATGGGACTTCCATTTTCCAGAAATACAAATGGTAAAATATATCAACGACCATTTGGCGGACAGACCATAAATTTTGGTTCCGAACAAGCGGCTCGGACAGCGGCAGCCTCCGATCGTACTGGTCATGCATTATTACACACTCTGTATCAGCAAAACATCAAAAATAATACTTCAATTTTTTCCGAATGGTATGCTCTAGATTTAGTCAAGAATCAAGATGGTAGTATTGTGGGATGTACGGCTTTATGCATCGAAACTGGGGAAATAGTGTATTTTAAATCTCGTGCTACTATTTTAGCTACTGGAGGCGCGGGAAGAATTTATCAGTCGACAACTAATGCCCATATTAATACTGGAGATGGAATTGGAATGGCAATTCGCGCCGGAGTGCCGGTTCAAGATATGGAAATGTGGCAGTTTCATCCTACCGGAATTGCGGGATCGGGAATATTAATTACGGAGGCGTGTCGAGGTGAGGGAGGATATTTGTTTAATAGAAACGGTGAACGTTTTATGGAATTTTATGCACCCCAGGCTAAGGATTTAGCGAGTCGTGATGTGATATCACGTGCCATAATTATGGAAATTAGAGAACAACGAGGTTATGAAGAAAGTTTATGGGGTCCACATGTAAAATTAAAATTAGATCATTTAGAAAGAGAAATGATTGAGAATCGTTTACCCGGAATCCTTGAACTATCCCGTACTTTTGCTCACGTAGATCCTACTAAAGAACCCATTCCAGTGTTACCTACATGCCATTACATGATGGGAGGGATTCCCACTAAAATTACCGGGCAAGTTATCACTGTTAATGAAAAAGGTGAAGATGTTATTATCCCGGGACTTTTTGCAGTAGGAGAAATTGCCTGCGTATCCGTACATGGTGCCAATCGTCTAGGGGGAAATTCCTTACTTGATATAGTGGTATTTGGTCGTGCCGTAGGTTTGCATCTACGTAAATTTATTCAAGAACAAGGACCAATTCGTCCCGCTTCTGGTGAAGAAATTTTATGTTCCTTAGAAAGATTAAAACGATGGGAGCATAATCAAGGTAAAGAAGATCCAGTATCTATCCGGAAAATATTACAATCTTGTATGCAACATCATTTTTCGGTGTTTCGGGAAGGAAAAAACATGGAAAAAGGACTGGAAAAATTAAGAGTCATTCGTGAACGTTTAAAAAACGCTTCTTTTCAAGATAATTCTAACAGTTTTAATACTCATCGGCTAGAATGTCTAGAATTAGATAATTTGATGGAAACTGCTTATATCACGGCTTTGTCGGCAATTTTTCGTACTGAAAGTAGAGGAGCACATAGTCGTTATGATTATCCTGAGAGAGATGACCACCATTGGTTATGTCATAGCTTATATCTTCCGCAAAAAAAATGCATGATGCGACGAAAAGTGAACATGCAACCCAAATTTCGTGAATGCTTCCCTCCCAAAGTACGGACCTATTAGAGATAGATGGAGCAAGAGACAAAATGAACTTAAAATTTTCTATTTATCGCTATAACTCAGAAACTGATCACCCGCCCCGAATGCAAGATTATATTTTAAGGATAGACGAGTGGCGTCATGATATGGTGCTGTTAGATGCCCTGTTACTTATAAAAGAACAAGATCCTACCCTATCTTTTCGTAGATCTTGTAGGGAAGGAGTCTGTGGATCTGATGGTTTAAATATTAATGGAAAAAATGGTTTGGCTTGTATAACTTCTATTTCTTCTCTCCTGACAAATAATAATAAAATTATTGTACGGCCTTTACCAGGACTACCAGTAATACGTGATCTTATTGTTGATCTGGATATCTTTTATCGTCAGTATAAAAAAATTAAACCTTACCTGTTAAATGATACAGTTCCCGTACGTGAATATTTGCAAACTCCTACCCAACGGGAAAAGTTAAATGGTTTATATGAATGTATTTTATGTGCTTGTTGTTCTACAGCCTGTCCTTCATTTTGGTGGAATCCTGACAAATTCATCGGACCAGCTGGATTATTAACAGCTTATCGTTTTTTGGTAGATAATAGAGATAAGGCCATGGAAAAACGATTGGAAGATCTTAATGATGCTTTTAGTGTATTTCGTTGTCATAGTATTATGAATTGTCTCAATGTGTGTCCTAAGAGATTAAATCCTACACGAGCTATTAATAATATTAAGTTAATGTTATTAAAAAGAACTCTTTAATTTTATCAAGTTACATGTTATTGATTTTGAATCTAGTAGACACTACAACACACAATAGTGTGTGAATTAAGGTATGGAAAAAAAATGCACAACAGTGCGATGAAGAACTGGCTTGAAACTTCTTGGATGTCGGGAGATAACAAGTTATGGATAGAGCATCTCTATAATAATTTTTTAATAGATTCTGATTCGGTAGACCCGACATGGTTTTCGGTATTTAAGAATATTTCTACTTTAAAAGATCTGAATCACGAGTTACCAAAAAATAACGAGAATAATATTAATGTTCCTCCACAGATAAGATTAATTCAATTAATTGACTACTTTCGAACCCGTGGTCACCAGCAAGCTAATCTCGATCCGCTGGGATTATGGAGACCAGACATCGTACCTAATCTTGATTCCCAATTTTATAATCTAACTGAGGACGATTCTCATACATGGTTCAATGTAGAGTCCGGATTAACTTTGAACCAATCTAAAGCTATGACGGTAGCAGATATTTACAATACCCTGAAAAAAACATACTGTGGATCCATTGGAATTGAATATATGCATCTCACCAATCTAAAGGAAAAAATGTGGCTCCAGCACTATATTGAATCTTCAGGAGGATCGAGAATTTTTACTCAGAGGGAAAAGATAATTTTTCTCCAAGATCTAACTTCTGCTGAAGGAATAGAACTCTATTTAGGTAATAAATTTCCCGGATCCAAACGTTTTTCCCTCGAAGGAGGGGATTCATTATTACCAATAATGAAAGAAATAGTACGTTATGCTGCGAAACGAGGCATAAGTGATATAGTTTTTGGCATGTCCCACCGCGGACGTCTTAATGTACTGGTAAATATTTTTGGCAAAAAAACTAAAGATTTAGTAGATGAATTTATGGGGAAAAAAAATAAATTTTATGGGAGTGGAGATGTTAAATATCACATGGGTTATACCTCAGATATCAAGACCAAAAATGGTAGAAAAATTCATCTCGTTTTGAAATTTAATCCCTCTCACCTGGAAATTATTAATCCCGTAGTTATGGGGTCCGTTCGCGCATTATTAGATAGAATTAATGAAAAAAGAGATCTTTATCCAGTATTGCCTATTACTATTCATGGTGATGCAGCGATCATAGGACAAGGCATAATGCAAGAAACATTAAATATGTCAAAAGTGCGTGGTTATGAAGTAGGGGGAACAATCCGGATAGTGATAAATAATCAAATTGGATTTACTACCTCAGTGAAAGAAGGACGAACTAGCCAGTACTGTACTGATATTGGAAAAATGGTACAAGCACCGATATTACATGTTAATGCGGATGATATAGAAGCCAGTATTTTTGCGACTCGGTTAGCGTTAAATTACCGGACTCTCTTTAAGAGAGATGTATTTATAGATTTAGTATGTTATCGACGTCATGGACATAATGAGGCTGATGAACCTAGTGCTACTCAGCCTCTTATGTATCAAATTATACACAATCATCCTACCAGTCGTAAAATTTATGTTGATAAATTAATTCAGGAACAAGTAATTAGTATAAAAGAAGCTCAGAATATGGTAGATCACTATCGTGCATTGTTAGAGCAAGGTGAATGCGTAGTGTCTGAGATATGGAAGGACAAGAAAATCGTAAAAAATAATTCATTTTTACATCAGGAAGAACTTGATCATGAAGAAAAAAACTTAGAACTTGATATCATCAAGTTAAAAACACTTGCAAAATGCATTAGTTTAGTACCTAACTCTATCAAGATGCACCCCAGGGTGGCAAAAATCTACCAGGCTCGGTCGGAAATGGCAGAGGGACAGAGATCTTTGGATTGGAGTACCGCAGAAAATCTTGCGTATGCGACCTTAGTAGATAAGGGAATTGATATCCGCATAACAGGGGAAGATGTAGGAAGAGGAACTTTTTTTCAGCGTCATGCAGTTCTTCATAATCAAAGTGATGGTAACACTTATATACCCTTGCAATATATTCATCCTCAACAAGGAGACTTCCAAATTTGGAACTCAGTACTTTCCGAAGAAGCTGCTTTAGCATTTGAATATGGATACGCAGCTACAAATTCTAACCACTTAACTATCTGGGAAGCACAATTTGGAGATTTTGCTAATGGGGCTCAAGTAGTAATCGATCAATTCATTAGTTCTGGGGAGCAAAAGTGGGGACAAAGATGTGGTTTAGTAATGTTATTACCTCATGGATATGAGGGTCAAGGTCCGGAACATTCCTCTGCTAGGCTCGAACGTTATCTTCAGTTATGTGCAGAACAAAATATGCAGGTTTGTATACCTACTACAGCGGCACAAATATATAATCTACTGTGTCGTCAGGCATTATTATGTTCTATACGACCATTAATTATCATGTCTCCTAAATCCCTTCTGCGACATTCTCTAGCCACTTCTGCGTTGAATGAATTAGCACAGGGAAAATTTAAACTCGCTATTGACGAAGTAGAAAAATCAATAATCCCCTCAGATGTAAAACGAATTATTTTATGTTGCGGAAAAGTATACTATGACTTAGTAGAACAACGTCGTAAAAACAACCAATTAGATATTGTTATCATTCGTATCGAACAACTATATCCTTTTCCTAAAAAAATAGTGCAAAGAATATTACAAAATTATTTGCAGGTACGTGATTTTGTATGGTGTCAGGAAGAACCCCTCAATCAAGGAGCCTGGTCTTACATTCAACCATATATCCAGGATGTGATTGGCTTGTCATCTTTCTGCAAATATGCTGGTCGTGACGCCTCTGCTTCTCCAGCTGTAGGTTATATGTATATCCATCAGCAACAGCAACAAGCAGTTCTTAATAAAGCACTGAGTATAGATTGTGATTAATTTTAAAAAAGGATAGATATATTTATGAGTAACAACGATATTATCGTACCCGATCTACCTGAATCTGTAGCCGATGCAATAGTATTATCCTGGCATAAACAACCGGGTGATTTATTCAAGTGTAATGATCTTTTAGTAGAAATTGAAACTGATAAGGTAATTCTGGAAGTACCTGCTACTGTGGACGGAATATTAGTGTCCATCTTGAAAGATGATGGTTCTCTAGTTACCTCTAAAGAGGTGCTCGGACATTTTAAATTAAATGAACAGTCCTCGCCGCATCACTTGTCTGAGGAGGATAAATACAAATTATCACTATTAAATTCGGACCATATTCAAACCCCGGAAAGTACTAAAACTCCAGATGTAAGTCCCACGGTGAGGCGATTATTGGCTGAACACAATAATAATTTACAGAATAACTCTAGTAGAATTAAAGGAAGTGGTGTAGAGGGACGTCTAACGCGTATAGATATCCAGAATTATCTCGATCATCAAAATCAGAACCATGAAAAAAGGTCACACATGATCTTGAGAAGGGAACAAAAAACTGACAAACGAGTACCAATGACCCGTTTACGTAAACGTATTGCAGAGCGGTTATTAGAAACTAAAAACAATACTGCTATGTTAACTACTTTTAATGAGGTTAACATGAAAAAAATCATAGATTTACGTAGTAAATATGGTGAAAAATTCCAGAAAATTCATGGAATTCGTTTAGGTTTTATGTCTTTTTACGTTAAAGCCGTCATCGCCGCCCTAAAAAAATTTCCCGAATTAAATGCGTATATTGATGGCGATGAAGTGGTATATCATGATTATTTTGATATAAGTATTGCAATATCTACCCCACGAGGATTAGTCACTCCAGTACTCCATAACGTAGATCTAATGAGTATTGCAGATATAGAGAAAAAAATTAAAGTTCTTGCTGTTAAAGGTAAAGAAGGTAAATTAACGGTAGATGAAATTACAGGAGGTAATTTTACCATTACTAATGGAGGAATATTCGGTTCGTTAATATCTACTCCTATTATTAATCCCCCACAAATTGGTATTCTGGGCATGCATGCGGTCCAAGATCGTCCTATGGCTGTAAACGGAAACATTATAATTTTACCCATGATGTATCTAGCACTTTCTTATGATCATCGTTTAATTGATGGTCGAGAGGCAGTAAGTTCTTTAGTGACTATCAAAAAAATTATCGAAGATCCTACTCGTTTAATACTCGAGGTGTAATTGCCATGAAATTACATGAATATCAGTCTAAGCAAATATTAGCAAAATATGGATTGCCAATCCCCGCAGGAGGATATATTTGTAGTGACTCTGATGAGGTAGAGAAAGTAGTAGTTAGAATGAAACCTCCATGGATAGCAAAATGTCAAGTACATGCGGGAGGTCGTGGAAAATCAGGAGGAGTAAAAATTATACAGGATAAGAAAAATCTCCGGAGTTTTGTAAAAGAGTGGATCGGAAATCGTTTAGTCACCTCTCAAACGAATCAACGCGGTCTTCCAGTTAATAAAATTCTCATTGAAGCGTTAACTCCTATTAATCAAGAACTTTATTTATCGATGGTGATAGATCGTAGTAGTTGTAATATTTTCTTTATAGCTTCTCGTGCCGGAGGAGTAAATATTGAAAAACTAGTTTTCCAAGACCAGAATATAATCCATAAGGTTATCATAGATCCTCGTCTAGGGCCCCAATTATTTCAAGGCAGAACTCTGGCATTTAAACTGGGACTCTATGGAGAGCTAGGATCTAAATTTACCAAAATTTTTTTAGGATTATCAAAGTTATTTATCCATTATGATTTACTATTAGCAGAAATCAATCCTCTAGCAATTACTAAAACCGGAGATCTAATTTGTTTAGATGCTAAATTTAGGGTAGATGAAAATGCTCTATTTAGACAACCAGAACTCTGGAAAATGAAAGATCCTTCTCAGGAAGAACCGCTGGAAGCATATGCTACAGAATGTGATTTGAATTATGTATCACTCCAGGGCAATATAGCATGTATGGTCAATGGTGCCGGTTTAGCTATGGCAACTATGGATATAATCAAGCTTTATGGGGGAAACCCTGCTAATTTTCTTGATGTAGGTGGAGGAGTTACTCAAGATAGAGTCATGAAAGCTTTCAAGATCATTATTAATGATGATCAAGTTCAAGCCATTCTGGTAAATATTTTTGGTGGTATTGTTAGTTGTGATCTGATTGCAGAAGGCATTATAAGATCTATGTTAGAGATTAATATCAAAGTACCAGTTATAGTACGTTTAGAAGGAAATAATGCGGATCTAGGATCCCAGAAACTTTCCCTTTTCTCTCTGTCGAACAAAAAGCATAAAATTTTAGTCGCTCATAGTTTACAAGAAGCTGCACAATTAGTAGTGACGTCAACTCAGAATGAGAAAAAAAATAATGGCCATTTTAATTAATAAAAATACTAAGGTGATATGTCAGGGTATCACGGGTATTCAAGGTACTATTCATTCTGCACATTCGTTATCTTATGGAACTCAAATTACTGCGGGGGTTACCCCAGGTAAGGGAGGACAAGTACATATAGGTGTACCTGTATTTAACACTGTTAGGGAAGCAGTTGAAGAGACCGGAGCCACAACATCTGTAATTTTTGTGCCAGCACCCTTTTGCAAGGATAGCATTTTAGAAGCTATTGAAGCCGGCATTATGCTAATTGTTACGATTACTGAAGGAATGCCCACGCAAGACATGCTACTCATAAAAATCAGATTAAATGAAACCGGGGTCTGTATGATTGGTCCAAATTGTCCGGGAATAATTACCCCTGGAGAATGTAAAATAGGAATTATGCCTACTCAAATTCACCATCCTGGCCCAGTAGGCATTGTATCTCGTTCCGGAACATTAACTTATGAAGCGGTCAAGCAGACTAGTGATTTAGGATATGGACAATCTACTTGTGTTGGAATTGGTGGGGATCCTATATTAGGTACTAATTTTAAAGAAATTATAAAACTATTTCAAGAGGATCCACAAACAAAAATAATAGTTTTAATTGGAGAAATCGGTGGAAGTGCAGAAGAAGAAGCATCATTCTATATAAAAAAATACGTTACAAAACCAGTAGTAGCATATATAGCTGGTCTTTCTGCTCCTCAAGGAAAACGTATGGGACATGCCGGAGCGATTATTGCGCATGGCGAGGAAACAGCCGAGAAAAAATTGGATCAACTGAAAAGTGCGGGTGTTACTACAGTTCGCAACCTTACTCAAATAGGTGAAGCCGTTCAACGACTTTTAAGTGGAAATTGACCACTTAAAAAGAAAAATATCACCCTCTTTTATCATCAACTGATGCTTCAAAATACTCTGTTTCTAGAGAAACACCTATCTATTATGTTATGTTGCTAGTTGTTCTTTTACTTATGAGCAGTCTGACATTCTTTTTATAAAAGCACCATAACTACTGGTGGAGCTAAGCGGATTTGAACCGCTGGCCTCCTGCGTGCAAAACAGGCGCTCTACCAACTGAGCTATAGCCCCTTAGTGATATGATTGATAGGCCTGAGTGGATTTGAACCACTGACCTCACCCTTATCAGGGGTGCGCTCTAACCTCCTGAGCTACAGGCCTTAGTCCTCATTTGGATGTGCACTGAACGGAATGCTCGTTAATTTTAAGGAGGTGATCCAACCACAGGTTCCCCTACGGTTACCTTGTTACGACTTCACCCCAGTTATGAATCACAAAGTGGTAAGCGCCCTCCTCCTAATG
>JBAPLR010000003.1:0-144790 GCA_037083745.1 Candidatus Dasytiphilus stammeri
ATTAATTTTCTTCGCTGCCGTTCGACTTGCATGTGTTAGGCTTGCCGCCAGCGTTCAATCTGAGCCATGATCAAACTCTTCAATTCAATTTTATTACCCCATAAGATTTTTTAAACTTAGTGAGGTAAACACTCCAATCTATTCATTCTGTTAAAACTTTTAACAGAACTTATCTCACAATCCGTCAGTGCACATTCAAATTTTTTACTAAATTCCTTCTAGAAAAAGAAGTCAATCAGAATAATATACTATATTGTGAGTAGATAGCAAGAATTTTAGAAAAAATTATATTATATCAGTAGATGAATAATAGGATTTATTTCTAAAACATTGCAGAGAATCTAGCTGCTTTTAGATCTATTTAGAGTAGAAAAGTGAAAAATACACACATTACCTTACCGACTAAGAATTTTTACTATATGCATAGCAATATTTACTCAAATCATTTTACCGGTTTCGGGATTATCTTGCAGATCTGTTAATTTATCGCTCCAGGATGGATTAGTAAGAGCCGTAAAACGTTGCCACTGAATTATTGAAGTATATGGAATAATTTTCATGACTATTTTCTACATCTCTTACTCCTACACAGCACTCACGAAATATAAGATAGGTTCTACATCGAAAAAATTCGTAAGAGCTACCAGCAATCTATTGCTTTAAATTAATTCCATCGCTCGCGCGGAGTATTCTTAGCTTCAGAAAGAAAAATCACGGGAGGAAGTATTCCACGTAATAATAGGGACCACGTGGTTGATTATAACTAGGCAAATTATAGATGATAAAAATCAATAATGACATGACTCAAAAAACCACTCCCATGTTGTTCATCTTTGTTCAAAGCACTCCGTACTACCAGAGTGCCTGTTTTGGTTGGTTGTCAGAATTCATAGTTCTTTTAAACAGCTTACATATTGGATATGGTCTTGATAGATTTAAGCATCAAGTTTTTATCAATCCTTTCAATTATATTTTTATCTATTGGGAATTTTAAATCTTTTGTTAAATTTTTCCACCCGGCCGCCGGTATCTACTATTCGTTGTTGTCCGGTATAAAATGGATGGCATTTACCACAAACATCTAATGTCAAATCATGACCTATGGTAGAACTAGTCTGAATGACATTGCCACATGAACAAAATGCCGTTAGTTTAGTGTAACTTGGATGAATATCTTTTTTCATATAAGGAATCTCACTCTTAGAGCCATTAAATTTTTTGAAAAGTGTTTATAAAATAACAATCTAAAAAAACATAAAGATTTCGTTATCATCTAATTGTGTTATAATTATAAAGTTATATAACACGAATTATATAATTTATTATGAGTTATGTTTTATGCGGATAGTTCGAGTTGTTTTTTCTCTTCCTGTTATGCAAGATTTTGATTATCTTTTACCCGCCAATCTTTCGGTTGGGGTGGGATCACGAGTTTCCGTACCTTTTGGTAAACGTAATCTTATCGGAATAGTAGTCGATATTCAGTATCAATCTGATCGTCCTAAAGAAAAATTAAGATATATTAATAAAATTTTAGATAAACAATCTCTATTTGCTTCTTCATTATGGCGACTTTTACTCTGGTCATCAGAGTATTATCATTATCCTGTCGGAGAAATTATATTTTCTGCTATTCCAAAATTATTAAGAATCGGTCATGCTACTAGCATGCCGATCCGAGTAAAATGGGAAATCACCGATATAGGTCGTACCGTCCTCCTGGAAAATTTCAAAAAAAAATCCAAACAACAACAAGCTTTAGCAATACTCAAAATAAAAGAAATTAATGATGTAGATCTTCTTAAATATCATTTAAAAAAAAGAACTTTACAAGCATTACAGAAAAAAAAATTATGTCAATTATCGGTTCAAAAAATATCACCAGATATTAACTGGAATCATAATTTTTCCAGAACGAGAGATAATTTAGATTTAAATTATGATCAAAAAATGGCTATTGAGACTATATGTAATAAAACCAATTCTTTTAATGTTTGGGTAATAGAAGGATTAACGGGTTCGGGTAAAACTAAAGTTTATCTAAATATAATAGACCATATACTAGCGAATGGCCGGCAGGTTTTAGTATTAGTCCCAGAAATATGTTTAACATCACCAACTATTGCGTTGTTTCGACATCGCTTTAACGTTCCTATAGAAATAGTGCATTCAAGTCTTAATAATTATGATCGTTTGACTATTTGGATAAAAGCACGAAAAGGTGAAGTAGCTATTATTATTGGTACTCGTTCTGCTCTCTTCACTTCTTTTGCGTCTCTGGGAATTATAGTAATGGACGATGAACACGACAGTTCTTATAAACAGCAATATGGATGGTGTTATCAAGCACGCGATTTAGCCGTAGTGCTCGCTAAAGAAACACAGATTCCTATCTTAATGATTTCTCCTACTCCTACCCTAGAAACATTATATAATGTTAAACTAGGAAAATATAAACATTTCTATCTGAGAAAACCCAACGAAAAAAAACGTTTCTATACTCAACAAATCATTGACTTGAGAGGATTAAAAGTAAAAGCAAGTTTATCTCAAATGCTAATAGATAAAATCTCTCAACATTTACAATATAACAATCAAGTGCTCCTTTTTTTAAATCGAAGAGGTTATGCATCATCTATTGGATGTAGAGAATGTGGTTGGATAGCTGAGTGTTATCAATGTGATCATTCTTATACATTACATCAACATTCTCAACAATTGCGGTGTCATTACTGTGGTAGTTGTCGCAAAATACCATTTCAATGTCATGAATGCGGTTCTACTTACATTATTTCTCTAGGGGTAGGTACAGAACAACTAGAACATCAACTACGAAAATTATTTCCTACAATACCATTATCACGTATTGATCGTGATACAGTAACTACTAATCCTATAAAATGTCATATAGCAGAATTACGGGAAGGAGGAGCAAGAATTTTATTAGGTACACAAATGATTCTTACTAAAGTACAGCATTATTTTTCCGAGGTTACCTTAGTAGCATTAGTAGATGTTGATGGAGCTTTGTTTTCCGCTGATTTTCGTTCTACTGAACGGTTGGCACAACTCTATACTCAGCTCGCAAGTCGTTCCGGTGGGCGAGAGAAAGATGGGGAAGTGTTTCTACAAACATATCATCCTAATCATCCTTTATTACAAATCCTATTAAATAAGGGATATCAATCATTTGCTAAAGCAGCCTTAAAAGAACGTCAAATTTTTCTTCTTCCTCCTTATAGTAATCATGTTTTAGTTCGCGCAGAGTATCACGAGAGTTCTAAAGCATTTTTATTTCTCAAGAACTTTCGTCATATTCTTGATTCCATCACGTTCCAAGATAAAAATTTCTTACTTTTGGGTCCAGTGCCTGCTTTGCAAGCAAAACGTAGTGGAAAATATCGGTGGCAATTGTTATTGCAGCATTCTTCACGTTTCAAATTACAACAGATTATTAAATCTTGCCTTCCTCTCTTTCATAATTTACCACTCCTAAAAACAGTTCAGTGGTCAGTAGATGTAGATCCCATCGAGAACTAAATTAGTGTAAATCCGGATATTCTTCTATACTTATTTTCCGCCTTTAGTCTTATACTATAAGAATATTATCTTTTGTTAAAAAGATGATTTTCAGGAGAAATTATGTTTATGATTTTAAAAATAATTGCACTATAACTACTACGTCAAATATTCCATCAGACATGTACATCCTGACAACAATGGCTGGAAGGCAACATCAAGATTACTATCATCACAAAAACATGTTAGTGAACGACTAATATTGGAGGTTAAAAAATAATATGTCTAAAAAAATTCTTAAATATCTCAAAGAAAAAATGCGAACACATCCTATTTCATCTGTAATGATAGCCGGTAGTATAGGATTTATTATAGGTGGTATTTGTCGTGGAAAATTCCGGAGATGAATATACTTTCTTAAAAGAAGATATGCTATCCTGATAGCAGTAGTGTTTATAAAGTAATATCATTTATTATTACTGAATATTGAGGAAGAGAGTGAGTTAAGAACCATGTTTATAGTTAGAGAACCCTTATGTACTTTTTTTATCCTGATCGTATACCATGCATGAAGAAAGGAATCAAAATTGCTGCAGGATAAAGAGAGATAAAATAAAAATCCTAACATTCAAATTTTCTGATTTTCCTTCAGAGAAAGGAGAATGTATTAATATTGTTAACGCACTATTTTATTTATTTTTTACTCTATGGGTCCCTATTGCAATAAATATACAATCCTCCTCAACGGCTCTAGAGGAAAAATTTTTATCCTTAATGAATAAATTAATAGCCGGTAATAAATAATGAATTTTATTGACTAAGGACATCAAACCATTAGAATGCAATCAAATTGCATCTTATTTTACTTAACTTAAGTAAGTACTTATATATTCTATTCTGGCGCGTTGGCAGAGTGGTTATGCAGCGGATTGCAAATCCGTATACCTCGGTTCAAGTCCGGGACGCGCCTTATTACAATATAACCTATTTGCCCGGATGGTGGAATAGGTAGACACAAGGGACTTAAAATCCCTCGGCCTGATGGCTATGCGGGTTCAACTCCCGCTCCGGGTACATTTAAATTAACTGCTGAGATGAGTGGATAAATGATGTAATAAGCATAATCCTAACCTAACATCATTCAAAAAAGAAAGACAATGAATCTGATATGGTGATAATGCAAGATAGATAAATTCCTGCGGGACTAGATCCTTTTTACCTACAACCTACATTAATCCTCCGATGATACTGGAATCTAATAGAAAAGTTGATCCACGAAATTCCTGGTTCCTTCCTTGCAAAGCGTACCGAAGATTGGTGCGTCAATCCCAAATATCCGATGCATTTATTTTGGTCTCGAACCATATTTTACTTGATGACGTCATTTTTACAGTGGTCCATCAGGTTATTCTTATTCTCTATATCACTTAATGATTTTGAATCATTGGAATCATAATAAAAAAAAACGCAGAAGGTAAAGTGGTCATCCTCCCGACTATAAAGGAAGATATTTGGCTATACCGCCTCTGGATCCGTCTGCTCATCCTTATTTATCTTTCTTAGCATTATTATTAATGGCGGCAATTGATGAAATTATCATTCATCCGATGTTAGGGAAACTAATCTGTATGATTTTACGCGGAAAATGGCGTCATCCATTCCGAAGATATCTTCTTCGTTGGAAGAAGAACCTATGTACCTTGGATGAAGACCGTGAAGATCGCATGAGAGAAGGAGTTTTTACTAATAATGCTATTGAAGCCTATTATATTAACCTTCGTAGTTCGGAAATAGAACGTATTCGCATGACACCTCATCCCGTAATTAAAACTTTACTATAGCGTTTGATTTCTCAGTGGACAGCTTCTGTACTTGATAATGGTTCTTTTTTAAGATAAAATCATTTTACTTATCGTAAATCATTTTTATAATGAATAATTATAAAACTACTACTTTTCTTCTCAGTGCACCTGATTTGGAATATCTTCCCACGGATATAGGAAATGAAGTAGCCTTTATAGGTTCTTCTAATGTTGGCAAATCTAGTGCTATAAATACGCTCACTAATCAAAAATTTTTAGCTAAAATTAGCAAAACTCCAGGTTGTACTAAACTAATTAACATCTTTAAAATTTCTCTACAATGTAGGTTACTGGATTTTCCGGGATATGGCTATGCTCAAGTAAATAAAAAATTGAAAAATATTTTTCAACATAGATGGAATACATATTTGCAAAATCGTCAGTGTCTTCAGGGTGTAGTACTTTTTATGGATCTACGTCATCCTCTCCGAGAATTAGATAAGCATAACTTCAGATTAGTTACTGACCATAATTTACCAATATTAATTTTACTTTCTAAATCCGATAAGTGTTCTCGAGAATTACAGAAAAAAACGCTGCACATAGTGCGAAAATATTTTTTACAATTTAATAATTCTGTTCAGGTAGAAATATTTTCTTCACGGAAGAGAGTGGGCATAGATAAACTGCAGCTCACACTGAATATCTGGTTAGGAAGAAAAGAATGAAATAAATTGTAATCTAATGAGATTGTAACCAATTATGTCCTTTCCCTATATTAACAAGTAGAGGAACATTCAAGCGGATCCTGATGTGATTTTCCATAAGATCTCGTATCTCATGGGCGTACTCCTTCCATGCACCCTGAGGAACTTCAAATAATAATTCATCATGAACTTGCATCAACATTCTAACAGAATTATTTTTATTTGTTATCCACTGATCTACTACTATCATAGCGCGCTTAATAATATCCGCCGACGTTCCTTGCATGGGAGCATTGATTGCAGTACGAAATGCAGCATTTCGTCGCACAATATTTTTAGAAAAAATACTCGGAATATAGATTGTTCTTCCAGTTATGGTATTAACATATCCAGTCTTTTGGACCTGAATTTTAATTTTTTTCATATATGTCAGAACATTAGGATAATGTTTAAAATATAAATTAATATAATTATGAGCATCTGTCAGGGAAATATTTAGCTGTTGTGACAATCCAAAAGCACTCATTCCATATATTACTCCAAAGTTAATTATTTTTCCTCGACGGCGGTGTGCTGGGGTTACCTTTTTAAACGCAATGTTAAAAAGATTAGAAGCGGTGATAGAATGAAGATCTTCGTGATTAAGAAACGATTTTATTAATTTTTTTTCTTGAGATAAGTGAGCGAGAATACGTAATTCTATTTGGGAATAGTCTGCGGTGATCAGATCGTATCCAGAGGATGCAATAAATGATTGCCGTATTTTTCGTCCTTCGGAAGTACGAATAGGTATATTTTGTAAATTTGGTTGACTTGAAGAAAGACGACCCGTGGTGGTGAGAGTTTGATGATAAGAAGTATGTAATCTACCGCTGGTAAAATTTATCATGTGCAGTAATTTATCGGTATAGGAATGCTTGAGTTTAGTGACCTGGCGATATTCGAGAACTATTTTAGGTAAAGAATACTTTTCGGCTAGTTCGAGAAGCACTTTTGCATTTATATAAGGTATTCCACTCGGGAGATTATTCACACGTAAACTGTGATGTAGTACTTTCTGCACTTGGTGGGGAGAAGACAACTGAAACGATGTACCAGCTATTTTATAGGCTTTTTTTTCCAATTGATGCAATCGATGAGATAATTCAGATGAATAGGAAGAAAGAAAATGAGTGTCTATCAAAATTCCATGAGACTCCATTCGAAAAATAACTTTTAATAAAGGTCTTTCTATATGTTCATATATGTTTTTTATGACTGAGTTTCGGGCAATAAGAGGCCACATTTTCAAATGTAGTTGTAATATAATGTCTGACTCTACTGCTGAGCTACGGTGCTGTTCTATGGCACAATCTCTATTCTTGGTACCTCTGAACACTTTTTGTTCTTTTCCAGCATGATTCCCGTGTAACCAACGGTTAACTAGCGACTTTAAATTTCGTCTCCTGTTTTTAACACTTTCTAGCACATATGATTCTAACATAATATCAAAAATCATGCCTTTGATTTCAATTCCATAATATTTAAGTAGTTTATTACTTTCCTTGAAAGAAGAACATATTTTGGAAATTTTTTCATTTTCTAAAATGAATTTTAAATGAGAAAAGACTTCTTCTCTAGTCGGTCTCTCGCGACTAGATATGGAAGGATAAGATAGAGGAAAATAAATTGATTCACCCGGCTTGATAGAAAAAGAAAAACCCATTAATTTCTCTCTCTTTCTAGAAAACTCATGAATATTAAATGCTACTAAAGATGCTTGTTCGAGTTTTATTTTCCATGAACAAAATGTTTTTTCATCAATAAGTATGACATTACTATCCATTAGGATTATATATTATCCCTATATTGTTAGGTAAACTCTTTCCTAATACCTGTTTCATATACATCTTAGTGGTACACATTATCTTCGTCCATATATATAATTATTACAATTTTCACTTATTCACTATAACAGTTAAATAAATTATAAAATTCATAATAGCTGAATAATGCTTGCAAGTGTTCATTATTGGGTTCGGTTACTGCCATATGTTCATAATTAGTTTCGATCTTCACATCGGTGAAGATAGTGGCCAGTTTTCGAGAAAGAAAAGCAACTTCTTGATGTTTTTTTAAGCTATTTATAATTTTTTTTCCCTTACGAGAAGGGATAATAGTTTCAATTTTATCTAGATTATAAAAAATTTCGTTTAAGTTTCCTATATTTTGTAAAAGTTTTTGTGCTGTTTTAATTCCTATCCCTGGAACTCCGGGAATATTATCCGAATAATCTCCCATTAAACCAATCAGATCAATAATAAAATCTGGTCTCACACCATATTTCAAGAATACTTCCTGTGGTCCCAGAATAAAATTCTGAGAAGTCATAATTTTTATATTGGTAGTCACTAGTTGCGCAAAATCTTTATCATTGGTACTGATATATATGATTTGTCCTTGTTTTTCCGCTTTTTTGGCTAATGTTCCAATTACGTCATCGGCTTCTACGCCTGCTTCTACCTGAATTGAAATTCCCATAGCTCTTATTAATTCATATAAAGGTTCTATTTGATCACAGAGTACTTGGGGCATCTGGGATCGATGTAATTTATATGCTTTAAACAACTCGTGTCTAAATGTTTTTCCTTTAGCATCAAATGCTACTAACATATAAGTAGGATTATATCGATGTAAAAATCTATGGATCATATTCATAAAACCATATATTGCACCGGTAGGGTCCCCGCGACTATTAGTTAAGGTAGGAAAAATATAGTAAGCTCGATATAAATAGGAAGTACCATCTATCAAAAATAGCGAATTTTTTCTGTTTAGATTCCACATCAGGATCTACTATTATCCATTAAATTATGTGGTCTGGTGGGATAAAAATTTTATTATTTTTTCATATTGATGCCAATTAGGGATATTATTTGTAATTAGATATTGACCATTTACTACAATGGTAGGAACAGAAGTTATTTTGAGATTTTTGGCAGCTTCTTCTTGTTTCACTACCCAATACTGAACCAAAAAACTGTTCCATACTGCATCATAATCACGTTTTTTTATTCCTATTTTAATGAAACACCTACGTACATCTTCTGAAGAGAAAATATTTTTGTTTTTAATCCCTTCAAATAACGGGTCAATTATTGCATCTTGAACTTCTAGCACCATGGCTACACTCCATGCTTGAGTTAAGGTTTTGCCGATTGATCCTCCTAAAAAGGACCAGTGATATCTATTTTTTAATTTATCATGGATCATATATTCTAATTGGTAACAATGAGGACATAAGAATGAAAAGAATTCTACCACCTTTGGTATTCCACTGAGAGGTGGGGCAAGAATGGTTAGATAAGGATCACCATTCCGCAATGAAAACGCAAAAGCGGAAGATATATTAATCGAAAAAAAATTGATACAAATAAGTAGTATACTTAAACATTTTTTCATTTTATTAACCAAATAAATTATTAATATCAGCTTTAGTCGACGTCTTCTTACTACAGAAGAGGATTAATCAATTAACTTCCTTAAGATAAAAATTTATTACTTTTTACAAAGTACCACAAATTCCATGAGTGGCGGTTTTTGATATTTTATTCTAATGAATATTAAAAAATTTTAATCAATATATTTATTTTTATTTTCTTCCTCACACATATAATGTGTTTTTTTAGCTCCTATTATTCGGAGTTCTTGAATAGTTAGATAGAAGATTAGTTCAGTATTTAATATGTGATTAAAGTATTAATATTTAGTAATGATTCTATCTGTACTGTTGTCTAGCTCTAATTTTTCTCCAACCTTATTCTGAGTAAAGATTACTACTCATTATCACCATTCATCATCAAATTTTTCTAGTTGGTGCGCTCTTCTTAGTGGATCTAATAAGCATAACATCATATTACTAGCTCGTGCTCTTGTCCACAGAGGGGGATAATTACTTTCGACAGGAGGATAATCACAATTTTTTCTATGACGTTATAAAGAAGATGTACCATAATTTTGCGAACAAACATCGGAAAATAATGATCCCTAAGTTAACACCTGAAATATATTTACATTTGTTAAAAAAAACTATCTACCTCTGATGCAGGTAGAAGGCAGTACCATAACAACCGCACGACAGTTACAAGAAAAATAACTTTCCTACAATACTATTATAATAGATAGTGATACTGCATTAGAATGTGTACAATAATTTATTGATCCTGCTTGTGTCATAGTAAAACATGCTAAACCATGCGGAGTATCTTTGGGTAGTAATATTTACGAAGCATATAAAAATACTGAAAAACTGAGCCTCTCTCATCTTTTGGCGGAATTATTGCAGTAAAAAATCGTGAACTTGATGAATATCCTACCTATTTGATAATTAAGAACCAGTTTGTTGATATTATTATCGTACCAGCAGCCAATAAAGCATCCTTAAAATTATTATCGACAAACCGAATATCCGATTTCTCATATGTGACAGAATGATACTTCGTCCTAGTAAGGAATTACAATTAAAAAGTATTTCCGGAGGAAATTTTAGTTCAATAAATAACAGAAGTATTACCCAAGAATAAAATTTTCGAAGAGTTAGTTATCGTTTCCCTATTCCGATAGATAGAATGGGAGAATGCTATTTTTAGCTGTCAAGTATCCAAATTTGTTAAGTGTGTTTATGCCTCTAATAAAATGACTATTGGGATATAATCCGGTAGTACACTTAGATTAGTAAAAATTATCCGGATGAAAGCACAAGAACAAAATCTTGAGGTCTGGAAAAAAATAGGTATATTTTTTTCCATTTTAGATAGTCTTGAAGAAGCACCCATGGGAATTCCTTGCGCCATTCAATCCGTAGTTTTTTTCCTCCGTCATAAATAAATTATTGCATCTGCTAATGAACAGAAGATTGCTATGATATTTACGAGTTACCGTGATTTTTTTCACTAAATAGTCCTAATTTCTAGAAAAAATTGAAAATTAAGTTCTTATCTAAGAGGTAAGAAGGGGAGCCAAAAAATTAATAACTGTTAACTTATCCAGTATCCCCTCCCTATATAGCCTGTGATTTATGATTTTACCGCGGCTCTTAAAATTTTTCCCGAAATGAAGGTGGGTACATTAGTAGCAGCTATTTTTATTTCTTGTCCAGTCTGTGGATTACGTCCGGTTCGTTCACCCCGATAATTGACTTTAAAAGTACCAAAACCAACTATTTGGACTGTTTTTCCTGCTTTCAGTGATTCAGTAATAGCATCTAATATAGCTTCCAGAGCTATTTTGGACTGTATTTTAGTTAATTGTGATTTGGACGCAATTATTTCTATTAGTTCGTTTTTCTTCATAATTTCTCCTTGATTTTTTTTCAATTTTAAATTGATATTGATTTTTATTTCAGATCAATGTGGTAAATGATCTAAAATTATTTAACTTAAGGAAATCAATCCTCTTTTCTAAGAATTGGATCAGAATACGTAGTAAGTAGCTTATCTTATGTTATTCTGCTATCCAAGTATTTAAAGGACCATGAAAATCTAACCTCCATTAGTCAATAGTCGTTAACTAGATAATAGATTACATCTATCTTCACTTTTAAGTAGATAACACCAATTAAAGTTATTTAATTTATTACTATCAAAAACGACTTCAAAAATCGCATAAAATAATAATTAGAAGAGACCTACATTTCGATAATAGATCATCTTATTTTAGTTGGGTGTGTGATCATTAGTAATTTTATGACAGGGTAATTTTTTTCCTAGTCTTTAAGTTTAATAAGATCTATCTTCTGATCAATTTTCATTTTTCTCATGACTAAAGGAAAAATATATCTTGCTATGGGAATATTAGTACTTTTAATTAGGTTCAACTCTTTCATGCTAGTTAAGTTAGGATACTTAACCCAACCGTTACCGGCTATTCCCCACGATCCTGTCAACTGTGAAATACGATTTGTTATTTCCACCGTACTTAGTACTGTTTCAGTTTCTTTTCCGTACCATGAAATATTATCACGACGATATTCGGCCCAGTAAAATAATCCAATCTTTGCTTCCAGAGCTACCAAGACTCTTTTCGTACCCATTATCCTCCAAGAAGTTTCCGCTAGAAGAGCTAAAGTAGAGACCCCTATCATAGATAAGTCAGCACCTATTCCAAGTCCCTGAGCTACTCCCATGCCAATTCGTAAACCATTAAAACTTCCCGGACCCTTACTATATGCTACCATATCAAGATTCTGTAGATATATCTGTCCTTCCATGAGAATTTGTTGAATCAAAGGTAAAAGCCGCTGAGAATGATTTCTATAACAATATTCTAGTGTCCAGTTAATTTTTCCGTGATTGAATAAAGCTACAGAACATACTTCGGTTGAAGTATCTAAAGCTAGAATTCTCATTTTAACAAATACACATTAGTCATAACCAATTAAGGAGGAAAATTGCATCAATGATAATTTCTCCGGCCCTAAAATAGGGATTCTCTTATTTAAGATACTGCTTAGTACGTAATGCTAGAATCCGCTTTTCTAACGAGGGATGTGTTTGAAATAGTTCACTACGGGAAGTAGATGTTTTCGTATTCGTAGTATTACTCCCATGAATACAAAAAGCTTTGACCAGATTATTTTCCTTAGGTTCACAGCTACTTTTTAATCGTTCTAAGGCGGAAATCATTTTCTCAGCGCCTACCATCTTTGCTGCACCTGCATCCGCATAAAATTCTCTTCTTCGAGAAAACCACATTGTTATTAAGCTGGCTAGTACTCCTAATACACCTTGTAATATTCGAATTATCATAGAATATATCATATTATTTTCAGGATTAGTTTTATAGATCCTATGATTCCGGGAGGATAATCCCGATGTTATTTGTGATATAATACGGACCATCAAAATTACCATAGTATTTACTATTCCCTGAAGTAAAGTCATAGTTACCATGTCCCCATTAACAATGTGAGACATTTCATGTGCTAAAACAGCCTCTATTTGTTCCTTTTTCATGTTATTTAGCAATCCGGTAGAGACCGCTACTACAGAATTATTACGAGTAACACCAGTAGCAAAGGCATTCATATCTTCCGCAGTATAAATCGCTACCTTTGGCATAACTATTCCTATATGTTTTGCTTGATTTCTGATAATTTTTATCAGCCACGATTCTAGTTCATCCTTGGGTTTATCAATATACTTTCCTCCCACGGAACTGACCGCTATCTGTTTAGATAGTAATAGGGAAATTACTGCACCACTAAACCCACCGACTCCTGCTAGAAGAATAATTGTACTAACTGTTTTAAGTTTCATTCCTATTAAACTAACTATCAATACTAGTCCTATCATAACACTGATGTTAGTTAGCAAAAATAGAGCCATTCTTGTCATCATAAAATAATTTCTCCTTTTTACGACATGTTCGTTTTTTTTGTATCTAGGTACAACAGGGAATTATTTCATCATTCCCTCCCATCAATATTATTATGATATTATTTAATGCGTTGGTATAATATAGTACTGATTTATTGCTAATGTCTAATTCTCTTTTACTTAATATTAGATAACACGGCTTAATTATATGAAAACGTAACTAATGATTTAACAAAAAGTAGGAGAATAAGTACTATAAATTGCTCTACCAGTCGTAGGAGGAACTCTGTAGGAGTGTATAAATGAAACTGCATATTTACTTTAGCATTCGATAGTACTATTACAAGATCTAAATTTTAATTTTAAACATGTGATTAATTGCTTATCTTCCCGAGAAAAATAATTTTTATCTCTATTTAGAATTTAGACTAATCAAGATACTACTCTGATTTTTATACTGTGAATTAAAACGTCGATGATAGGGACGTACGGCTGGACCAGATAGAAGTTCAAAACTAATTGCCCCTACTAACATACCCGGTTTAATAGCTAACGGTAATTTTCCAGAATTATAAAATTCAAGAACAAGACAACCTTTCCATCCAGGATCTATCCGATGTGCGGTAATATGTATCATTAGACCTAAGCGTGCAAGAGTGGAACGTCCATCCAACCATCCAATTAAATCGTCGGGCATGGTAATTGACTCGAGAGTTATTCCTAATACTAATTCACCAGGATGAATAAACAAATAATCTTGATTGGAAATTATGAATTCTTCGCTCATTATGCGATTAATAATCTCGACATTAGGATTGCTTAAATCAATATAGGGAACTGTAGATGCATGAAAGGTACGAAATTTATTTCCTAAACGAATGTCTACAGTAGCTCCATTAATTCTATGGCGTTCAGGTCGTGGAAGAATAACTAATTGACCACTATCCAGCCAATTTTCAATATCTCTGTCACAGAGTTTCATTAATTGTGCTCCATTTTACATGGATATATAAAATATTATAAGATATAATCATTTAAAAAATTATCTATACTTCACTGAAATTAATATTATACATAAGATATGTTAACTACTGAACTCCTATCTCCGGCCGGCACATTAAAAAATATGCGATATTCCTTTGCATATGGCGCAGATGCAGTATATGCGGGACCTCCTCGTTATAGTTTACGGGTCCGCAATAATGAATTTTATTCTGCTAATTTAGCTATAGGTATTAAAGAAGCCCATCACCAAAATAAAAAATTTTATGTGGTAGCTAATATTACTCCACATAATGCTAAGTTAAAAACTTTTATTAACGACTTAAATCCTATTATTGATATGGGTCCAGATGCGTTAATTATATCTGATCCCGGACTAATTATGTTAGTGCGAGAATTTTACCCCACCATGCCAATACATTTATCCGTTCAAGCCAACGCTGTGAATTGGGCTTCTGTAAAATTTTGGCAAACTATGGGCATTAAAAGAGTAATTTTATCCCGAGAACTTTCTCTCGAAGAAATAGAAGAGATTCGACAGATAGTTCCGGAGATAGAATTAGAAGTTTTCGTACATGGATCTATGTGCATTGCATATTCAGGACGTTGTTTATTATCAACGTACATTAATAGACGTGATTCTAACCAAGGAGCTTGTATTAATACTTGTCGATGGAAATATAATCTACTTCCAGCTAAAGAAGACGTCATGGGAAATGTAGAATTAAAGAATAAATGCCTAAATTCTAGCATCCAGATATCATCACAATTATTTTCCGTTCCTTTAGATCAAGAAGTGTTTCTACTTGATAGTTTTGATCATCAAACAACATCTCAGTCTCCTGAAAGGAGACAAAGCCAATATCTGCCTACTTTTGAAGATGTTCATGGAACTTATATTTTTAATTCCAAAGATCTGCGAGCTATTAGACATGTCCAACGTTTAATACAAATAGGTATTCATTCTTTAAAAATTGAAGGTAGAACTAAATCTTTTTATTATTGTGCTAGAACGGCTCAAATTTATCGCTGGGCCATTAATGATGCTTTGCATAGAAAACCATTTAATTATCATCTCTTAGAGATGCTGGAAGGTCTTGCGAATCGTGGTTATACTGAAGGTTTTTTTTCTCGTCATCAAACACAAAATTTTCAAAATATTAGTTCTGGATTTTCTCGATCTTTTAGACAAATTTTTGTAGGAGAATTTACTGGAGAGCGGAGAGAGGAATTAGCGCAAGTAGCTGTTAAAAATAAGTTTTCTTGCGGAGATAATTTAGATATTATTACGCCCTCTGGTAATATTAATGTTGTATTAGATCGAATGGAAAATAAGAATTTTAAGTTAGTTAGTGTGGCACCAGGAGAGGGACATTTAGTGTGGATTCCAGTTCCACTTAATCTCGGCTCAATAAAGTATGCGTTACTAGTACGTAATCAAGTAATTCCTTCGTCCATTCTTTGAAAGTGATCAATTAGATCTGAGATGAATAATTTTAATTCTAGAAAAATATTTCTTGTTACTTGTGCATTACCATACGCTAATGGTTCCCTCCATCTGGGACATATCCTGGAACATATCCAAGCAGATATATGGGTGCGTTATCAACGCATGTGTGGACATAAAGTTTTTTTTATTTGTGCTTCGGATGCCCACGGCACTCCCATTTTATTAATGTCACAAAAAATAGGAATCGATCCAGAAAAAATGGTTCAAGCCATAGGTAAACAACATCAAAAAGTACTCGAGTTATTTTATATTAGTTATGATAATTATCATTCCACCCATAGTCAAGAAAACTATCAATTTGCATTATTAATTTATAAAGAATTAAGAAATAAGGGATTAATTAAAAAACGTATATTAACTCAAATGTATGATCCGAATGTCAAGATGTTTTTACCAGATCGGTTAGTAAAAGGTGGTTGTCCTAAATGCAAAGCTCCAGATCAATATGGAGATAACTGTGAAGTATGTGGTTCCGTTTATAGCTCCACAGATTTAATAAATGCTCGCTCAGCAATAACAGGAGTACGACCCGTATTACAGGAGACAGAACATTTATTTTTTGATTTGTCATTATACTCTGATATGTTAAGAAAATGGACTCGTTCTGGTTCCTTACCCGAATCTGTAGCTAATAAAATGCAAGAATGGTTATCAGGGGGCTTACATCCTTGGGATATAAGTCGTGATGCACCCTATTTTGGCTTTAAAATTCCAGATACTATAGATAAATATTTTTATGTTTGGTTAGATGCCCCTATTGGTTATATAAGTACTTTTAAAAATCTATGTAATAAAAGAGAAGATATATGTTTTGAAGATTTTTGGAAACCAGATTCCACTGTACAACTTTGTCACTTTATAGGTAAGGATATTATTTATTTTCATAGTCTCTTTTGGCCGGCCCTATTAGAAGCTAGTGGTTTTCGTAAACCTACGTCTATTTACGTGCACGGTTTTGTGACATTTAACGGAACAAAAATGTCAAAGTCGAGAGGATCTCTTATAGACGCCAACACTTGGTTAAACTGGTTCGATGCAGATAGCTTGCGCTATTATTATGCTACAAAATTATCTTCTCGTATTGAAGATATAGATCTTAATCTAAATGATTTTACTCAACGTGTAAATGCAGATATTGTTAATAAAGTGGTTAATATAGCCGCTCGTTCGGCTAGTTTTATTAACCAACGTTTTTCAGGATGGTTATCTACAAGATTAAAAGACCCACTGGTGTATCAGAGATTTACTGAAGCTTCTGTTCCCATAGGAATGGCTTTATCTAATTTAGATTTCAGTAAGGCGATTCGACAGATTATGTCCTTAGCTGATCTTGCTAACCGTTATATTAACGAACAAAAGCCTTGGATTATAGCTAGTTGTAAGAATGGAAATCATGACGATAATTTACAAGATATTTGTACTATGGGAATAAATTTCTATCGAGTATTGATGACCTATTTAAAACCCTTTATGCCTTACTTAAGTCAGAAATCCGAAAAATTTCTTCAACAAAAATTAGAATGGACAGAAATTAAATTTCCTTTATTAAATCATCGGATTTCTATTTTTGAGAGTCTCTATCAAAGAATTAAATCTGAAAATGTCAATTCACTTTTAGCTGAAATGGATCGACAGAAAAGTGAAAAAATATAACCCCAATATTTTTTGGGGTTATATAATTTTATATAAAAATAATATTTAATTACTGTTGATGTGGTATAATACGATTCGTATTATTTGTTTTGCCTATGCTGATTTTTTGTGGTTTTTCATCTTCAGGAATTTCATATTCTAATTCAAGTTTTAATAAACCATAATCTAGATTAGCACTTTGAACTTTCAGTCTATTATGAAGATGAAAACTTAGCGAGAAGTTATCCTCTAAAATTCCTTTATGTAACCACTTAACATGATTTTTTTCTTTTTTTTCTTTAGTGATTAGATCATGTTTACCAGTTATAGTAAGCTGTCCATTTTGCAATAAAATATTTAAATTTTTTTCTTGATATCCAGGTACGCTTACGGTCAAATGATAATGAGTATCATCAGTTTGAATTAAATTATAAGCTGGTGAGTCAGATAGTGGGGTATCTCCTGTTAACCTACTAAATAATTTATCCATTCGATCAAATCTATCTGAAAAAAGACTATCAGTAATTCCTGGGATAAGTGAAAATGAACGATAAGACATAATTTCCTCCTTAGAAAAGGAATAATTCATTCTATTCAAGCTCATTGTGTTTTCTTGGATAGAAATCACCTTAGCTATTATTTATAAATAAGGATTAATTCTCTCTTTTCAAGAGAGAGGAGATTTTCCTTCTACCAGCAAGAATCTTCTAACATAATTCCTAAAAAAATAAAATAATAATTTTTTGTTGCCGGAAAATAATTTTCGTTGATGGATACTACATAATTACTTAGCATCTTGCAAGAGATATAGATCTGAACTGAGATTCGTACTATCATATGTTTAAAGGCACTTCACGAATAAAAATTTCTAATATAAATAGAGAGCGTATCTACAAGATCTATTTATTATATTACAGAATAAAATCCAATTAGGATTGGACTTATACTATAAGAATAGTTCAAATATTTATTTGATTACTTTATCCATAAGTAGTACCTGATAGGTCATAATAAATCAGTATCTATAATAATTTATTCATATTTTGGTGTTGTATTCCAAATACAAATTCCATTTTTATCTTTTAGGTTTTGCAAATATTTCTCATGTGCTGTGATTTCTTCATTATTAGCTTTAATTACGGGTAACGTTACGGATGTTAAAGATTCTATTATTTCTTTTTTATTTAATTTGAATTTTTCTCTGGGTATAAATAAAAAAGAACTTTGTCCTGCAGAGGATATAGCTAAATAGACTTCCGCCAATATTTGGGCATCTACTAAGGCTCCATGGATCTTACCCTGTGGTAACATTCTTTTATTTTCTATTTTCAATCTTCTACAGAGGGAATCAAGACTATTTCGTTGACCTGGAAAAATTTTTCTCGCTAATACTAAACTATCGGTAACTTTACAGATATTTTCAATCCGCGGATAGGAGGCATTTAATAAACTTAATTCATAATTTAAAAAACTAATATCAAATGAAGCATTATGAATAACTAACTCATGACCTTCTATATATGTTAGAAAATTATCAGCAATTTGAATAAATTGAGGTTTATTTAATAATTCTTCATCTGTAATTCCATGGATACGCATTGCGAGGGGATCAACGGGTCTATTGGGATTTAAATAAACATGAAAATTATTACCCGTGAAACATCGATCTATGATCTGTATCGCACCAATTTCTATAATACGGTGTCCTTCGTAGGTAGGACCGTTATAATTCATCCCGGTAGTTTCAATATCTAAGATAATTTGTCGTGTCATTTATTTTAAATAAAGTGCTCTTAAATGTCTAAAAAAGTAGAAATATTTACGGATGGCTCATGCCTTGGAAATCCAGGTCCCGGTGGATATGGAGTCATATTACGTTATCGTCAGTATGAGAAATTACTTAGTGCAGGTTATCATTTAACTACCAATAATCGTATGGAATTAATGGGAATTATTGTAGCTCTAGAATCCTTAAAATATTCTTGCATAGTCCAAATTATCACAGATAGTCAATATGTCCAAAAAGGTATTCAAGAATGGTTAGATAATTGGAAACAACAGAACTGGCTGACTAAAGCAAAAAAGCCGGTAAAAAATATTGAGTTATGGCTCCGTCTCGAGAAAAATTTAAAATTTCATAATCATATTCAATGGCAATGGATTAAAGGACACTCGGGCCATGTTGAAAACGAACGTTGTGATCATTTAGCACGCACCGCGGCTAAACTCCCTACTCTTATAGATTTGATTAATTAATAAATTTATAAAAATTTTGTAATCATTCTTCTTAATTTACCACTTAAATTTTGTAATTTTTAATTAGTGATATTTTTTATTTGTAGTTTCGCCATTATTATCTTATTTTCATTAAGCCCATTATTATGGCGGTGCGGACGGGACTTGAACCCGCGACCCCCGGCGTGACAGGCCGGTATTCTAACCATCTGAACTACCGCACCCAAAAAAGATCCAGACAGATACCTGCTCTCACACGAGGAGAACCTCGTACTACCCTAGGTGCTACGGCATTTCACTACTGAGTTCGAGATGGAATCAGGTGGTTCTACCGCGCTTAACTGTCTGGACTAATAATCTTACTTTTAAATAGAACATTTCTGGTGTTGTAAGGTTAAGCCTCTCGGGTGATTAGTACTGGTTAGCTTAACGTATTACTACGCTTCCACACCCAGCCTATCTACGTTGTCATCTTCAACGACCCTTCAGAAAACCATTAAGGTTTTCAGGGAAGACTTATCTTGAGGTAGGCTTCGCGCTTAGATGCTCTCAGCACTTATCCCTTCCGCATTTAGCTACCGGGCAATGCCACTGGCGTGACAACCCGAACACCAGGGATGCGTCCACTCCGGTCCTCTCGTACTAGGAGCAGCTCCTCTCAATCTTCCAACGCCCACGGCAGATAGGGACCGAACTGTCTCACGACGTTCTAAACCCAGCTCGCGTACCACTTTAAATGGCGAACAGCCATACCCTTGGGACCTGCTACAGCCCCAGGATGTGATGAGCCGACATCGAGGTGCCAAACACCGCCGTCGATATGAACTCTTGGGCGGTATAAGCCTGTTATCCCCGGAGTACCTTTTATCCGTTGAGCGATGGCCCTTCCATACAGAACCACCGGATCACTAAGACCTGCTTTCGCACCTGCTCGCGCCGTCACGCTCGCAGTCAAGCCAGCTTATGCCTTTATACTAACCTCACGATATCCGACCGTGATTAGCTGACCTTTGTACTCCTCCGTTACTCTTTAGGAGGAGACCGCCCCAGTCAAACTGCCCACCAGACATGGTCCTGGTTCCGGATCACGGAACTCAGTTAGAATACTCAATGTTAAAGGGTGGTATCTCAACGATGACTCCATATAAACTGACGTCTACATATCATAGTCTCCCACCTATTCTGCACATTAAAACTAAGTATTCAATATCAGGCTACAGTAAAGGTTCACGGGGTCTTTCCGTCTTGCCGCAGGTACACTGCATCTTCACAGCGATTTCAATTTCACTGAGTCCCAGGTGGAGACAGTCTGGCCATCATTACGCCATTCGTGCAGGTCGGAACTTACCCGACAAGGAATTTCGCTACCTTAGGACCGTTATAGTTACGGCCGCCGTTTACCGGGGCTTCAATCAAGAGCTTTAGGTTTCCCCTAACTCCTTCATTTAACCTTCCGGCACCGGGCAGGCATCACACCGTATACATCCACTTACGTGTTCGCACAGTGCTGTGTTTTTATTAAACAGTTGCAGCCAGCTGTTATCTTAGACTGGTTTCAGCTTCATCCGTTTGGATTTCACCATATACCAGTGTGCCTTCTCCCAAAGTTACGGCACTATTTTGCCTAGTTCCTTCACCTGGGTTCTCTCAAACGCCTTAGTATTCTCTACCTAACTACCTGTGTCGGTTTAGGGTACGGTTATCTGTAACCTTTCGCTTAGAGGATTTTCCTGGAAGCTTGGTATCAATTACTTCATCACTATTGTGATTCGTTATAACGCCTTAGTGTTAATAGTAATCCGGATTTACCTAAACTACCCACCTACACGCTTAAACTGAGATTACCATCACTCAGATAATCTAACCTTCTTCGTTCCCCCATCGCAGTTACAACTAGTACAGGAATATTAACCTGTTTCCCATCAGCTACGCTTCTCAGCCTCACCTTAGGGACCGACTAACCCTGCCCTGATGAACATTGGACAGGAAACCTTAGTTTTTCGGCGGGTAGGTTTTTCACCTACCTTATCGTTACTTATGTCAGCATTCGCACTTCTGATACCTCCAACATATCTCTCAACATGTCTTCTCAGGCCTACAGAACGCTCCCCTACCCAGCATTATTAATGCTGCCGCAGCTTCGGTGCATAATTTAGCCCCGTTATATCTTCCGCGCAGGCCGACTCGACCAGTGAGCTATTACGCTTTCTTTAAATGATAGCTGCTTCTAAGCTAACATCCTGGCTGTCTAAGCCTTCCCACATCGTTTTCCACTTAACTATGACTTAGGGACCTTAGCTGGCGGTCTGGGTTGTTTCCCTTTCCACGACGAACCTTAGCACCCGCCGTGTGTCTCCCATGGTAACATTCAACGGTATTCGGAGTTTGCATCGGTTTAGTAACCTGGTAAGGTCCTTGACCGAAACAGTGCTCTACCCCCGTTGATGAATTCATGAGGCGCTACCTAAATAGCTTTCGGGGAGAACCAGCTATCTCCCGGTTTGATTGGCCTTTCACCCCTAGCCACAGGTCATCCGCTGATTTTTCAACATCAGTCGGTTCGGTCCTCCAGTTAACATTACTCAACCTTCAACCTGCCCATGACTAGATCACCGGGTTTCGGGTCTGTATCCTGCAACTAAATGCCCTTTTAAGACTCGGTTTCCCTCCGGCTCCCCTATACGGTTAACCTTGCTACAGAATACAAGTCGCTGACCCATTATACAAAAGGTACGTAGTCATCCTTAATAGGACTCCTACTGCTTGTACGTACACGGTTTCAGGATCTATTTCACTCCCCTCACCGGGGTTCTTTTCACCTTTCCCTCACGGTACTTGTTCACTATCGGTCAGTCAGGAGTATTTAGCCTTAGAGGATGGTCCCCCTATCTTCAAACAGGATATCACGTGTCCCGTTTTACTTATTGAGCTAATAATTTCAATCTTTTTGTATACGGGACTATCACCCTGTTTCGTTGATCTTTCCAAATCATTCTACTAAAATTAAAAATTAATAATAGCTCTGGGCTGTTCCCTCTTCGCTCGCCACTACTAAGGGAATCTCATTTGATTTCTTTTCCTCGAGGTACTCAGATGTTTCATTTCCCTCGGTTAGCTTTATCAAGCTATATATTCACTTGATAATGATACAATAAATTGCATCGGGTTTTCCCATTCGGAAATCACTGGTTTAGATGCTCCTATCAGCTCACCAGTGCTTTTCGCAGATTAGCACGTCCTTCATCGCCTCTGACTGCCTAGGCATCCACCTTGTACGCTTAATTGCTTAACCTCACAACCCACAAATGTCCTGTATTTACAAAATTTTATTTTTTAAAGAACACATTAAATTTTATTAATGTCCCCTAGGGGATTCGAACCCCTGTTACCGCCGTGAAAGGGCGAGGTCCTAACCTCTAGACGAAGGGGACTAAATAGTCCTCATTTGGATGTGCACTGAACGGAATGCTCGTTAATTTTAAGGAGGTGATCCAACCACAGGTTCCCCTACGGTTACCTTGTTACGACTTCACCCCAGTTATGAATCACAAAGTGGTAAGCGCCCTCCTCCTAATGGAGGTTAAACTACTTACTTCTTTTACAACCCACTCCCATGGTGTGACGGGCGGTGTGTACAAGGCCCGAGAACGTATTCACCGTGGCATGCTGATCCACGATTACTAGCGATTCCGACTTCGTGGAGTCGGGTTGCAGACTCCAGTCCGAACTACGACTCATTTTGTGAGATCTGCTTACTCTTGCGAGATTGCTTCCCTTTGTATGCGCCATTGTAGCACGTGTGTAGCCCTGGTTGTAAGGGCCATGATGACTTGACGTCATCCCTACCTTCCTCCGGTTTATCACCGGCAGTCTCCTCTGAGTTCCCGCCTTTATGCGCTGGCAACAAAGGATAAGGGTTACGCTCGTTGCGGGACTTAACCCAACATTTCACAACACGAGCTGACGACAGCCATGCAGCACCTGTCTCACAGTTCCTAACGGCACTCCCATATTTCTACAGGATTCTGTGGATGTCAAAACCAGGTAAGGTTTTTCGTGTAGCATCGAATTAAACCACATGCTCCACCGCTTGTGCGGGCCCCCGTCAATTCATTTGAGTTTTAACCTTGCGGTCGTACTCCCCAGGCGGTCGATTTAACACGTTAGCTCCGGAAGCCATAGTTTTATCCTACAACCTCCAAATCGACATCGTTTACAGCATGGACTACCAGGGTATCTAATCCTGTTTGCTCCCCACGCTTTCGCACCTCAGCGTCAGTATTCATCTAGGAGGTCGCCTTCGCCACTGGTATTCTTTCGGATCTCTACGCATTTCACCGCTACACCCGAAATTCTACCTCCCTCTATGAGACTCTAGTAAGACAGTTTCAAATGCCATTCCTAGGTTAAGCCCAGGGCTTTCACATCTGACTTAACTTACCGCCTACGTGCTCTTTACGCCCAGTAATTCCGATTAACGCTCGCACCCTCCGTATTACCGCGGCTGCTGGCACGGAGTTAGCCGGTGCTTCTTCTGTAGATAACGTCAAAACCAAGCTTTATTCATTCTCAGTTCTTCCTGTCTACTGAAAGTACTTTACAACCCTAAGGCCTTCTTCATACACGCGGCATAGCTGCATCAGGGTTTCCCCCATTGTGCAATATTCCCCACTGCTGCCTCCCGTAGGAGTCTGGACCGTGTCTCAGTTCCAGTGTGGCTGGTCATCCTCTCAGACCAGCTAGAGATCGTAGCTTTGGTGAGCCTTTACCTCACCAACAGGCTAATCTCGTCTGAGTTCATCCGATGGTGTGAGGCCTTTATGGTCCCCCACTTTTCTCTCTCGAGAATATGCGGTATTAGCCATCGTTTCCAATGGTTATCCCCCTCCATCGGGTAGATCCCCAGATGTTACTCACCCGTTCGCCACTCGCCGACAGAAAATTATTAATTTTCTTCGCTGCCGTTCGACTTGCATGTGTTAGGCTTGCCGCCAGCGTTCAATCTGAGCCATGATCAAACTCTTCAATTCAATTTTATTACCCTATAAGATTTTTTAGACTTAATGAGGTAAGCACTCCAATCTATTCATTCCGTTAAAACTTTTAACAGAACTTATCTCACAATCCGTCAGTGCACATTCAAATTTTTTACTAAATTCCTTCTGATAAAACACCTAAATAATAGGTTAGCACGTTGAATTATTCATCTTACTATATTATTTAACTAATAGCAATAGCAGCTAAGTTAATAGAGAAGTGTTTTTTTTAAAAAAAAATCAACACTTTTTGTTATTATAAACTTGATATAATCTCACTAAGAAATAATATTTGTAACTACTTCAAGAGAAAATTAATCCTAACGTAATAATTATTTTTTTATAAAAAAAAAAAATACATTTTAATGTCTATTTCATAAATTTTTCCCTATCTATTTTTACTGATTGATCTTTCATAACACTTAATAATTTCCTGTCTAGCGGCTTTGACATTGTCCCATCCTATCATCTTAGACCATTTCTTTTTTTCCAGATCCTTGTAATGTTCAAAAAAATGCACTATTTTTGCGCACATCCATTCTGGTAAATCATTTAAATCTTTTATATGATCATACTCGACAGTTAATTTATTATGTGGAACAGCAATAATCTTGGAATCATAACCAGACTCATCAGTCATGTTTAAGATACTCACTGGACGACAACGAATGATTGAACCCGGTTGTAAAGAATAAGGAGTAAGTACCAAAGTATCGAGACAATCTCCATCTAAAGCTAATGTTTGGTTTATATATCCATAATTATATGGATAAAACATAGCACTCATTAAAAATCTATCTACATAAAGAGCACCACTCTTTTTATCGATCTCATATTTTAGATTATTAGTATTCGCGGAAATTTCTATAATTACATAAATATCGTCGGGTAGATTGAAGCCCGCAGGAATACTATTAAAACCCATTTAATTTTTCCTTCTTTAAGAAGAACTGAACTAAAAATATATATTTTTGATATTTTTGTGAATTTTATCTTTAAAAGATAAGAAAGTACTTATATTATAATGCACCAAATTAATTTGGTATTAAACTACATATTATCGTTATCTAGATAAAAAATCAATACAGAAAAATAGACATGACTAAAACTCAAGGCATACTTTTTATAGTTTCTGCTCCCAGTGGAACGGGAAAAACTAGTTTAATTCAGGAGGTATTAAAAGCAAAAACAAGTTCTTCTGCTCAACTCTCCATTTCTCATACCACTAGAAAAAAACGTTCCGGAGAAAAAAACGGACTCCATTATTATTTCATTTCTCATGAAGAATTTATCAAAATGATCAAAAATGGAGAATTTTTAGAGTATGTACGGATATTTGGACATTTTTATGGAACATCACGATCCTCCATCGAATCGATACTGTCGCTCGGTGTAGATGTATTCCTAGACATTAATTGGCAAGGATCGCAACAGATCCGAAAGAAAATTCCTAACTTTTTTATATGTAGTATTTTTATTTTACCTCCTTCTAAAGAAGAATTAGTTAGACGTTTATATCATCGGGGACAAGAAAGTACACAATCTATTGCTAAACGCATAGAGCAAGCGGTGACTGAAATGAAACACTATCAGGAATATGATTATTTGATCATTAATGATATTTATGAACAAGCAGTATTAGATTTAAAGAATATTATAAATGCAGAAGGTTTAAAAAAACACCAGCAAGTACAACGTAATAGTAATATACTTAGTAAATTATTAAAAGATTAAAGTAAATAGGTATGGCTCGGATAACAGTGCAAAATGCATTCGAAAAAATTGATAATCGTTTTGATTTAGTGCTTATAGCAGCTAAAAGGGCGCGACAGATACAAATTTATAATCACGATCCCTTAGTGGAATACAAAGACGATAAATTACCGGTAATTGCGCTGCGTGAAATTGAGGCAGGATTAATTACTAAAAGTATTTTTGATATTATGGATGATGAAGACACATATGTAATTAAACCCTTGTCCACGCATCAATCACGGAAAAAATAATGACAAGTATTATTCAATAGATAAAAGGTAGATCAGGCCAGTGAAGGGATAGTTACGTTACTATTCAATATTTTGTATTTGTTCTCTCATTTGTTCAATTAGAACTTTAATTTCAATGGCTGATGTAGTTAACTCGGAATTTATCGACTTAGATGCTATAGTATTAGATTCGCGGGTTAACTCCTGCATCATGAAATCTAATCGTCGCCCAATAGCTTCCTTCCTATTTATAATATGATAAATATGATTAATATGTGTCTCCAGGCGATCTAATTCTTCTGATACATCACCACGTTGTTGTACCAGCAACATAATTTCTTGGAAAAACATATTCTCTTCTAACTTAACTTTTGCTTCTTGAAATTTTGCTACCAGTCGTTCGTTTTGCCATTTAATTATATCTGGCAACAGTAATCGTACTTTAGCTACTTCATTACTGACATTAATTAATCGCTGTTCAATAAAACGTTTTAAACTAGAACCTTCTAGTTCACGAATATTAATTAAATCATCAATAGTACTATCTAATACAGTTAGCAATTCAGTTCCAATACTATTGAAATCTATTTTTTCTGTTAATATTACTCCGGGCCAACGCAAAATATCAAAAAAATTAATTATACTTTTTCCATTAGTTTGGGATTGGATCCAATTGCAGACTCGGAGTAATTGTTGTACAAGTAATTTATTAATATTGAATGATAATTGAGAATTACTGTCAAATCGTAAAAAACATTCAATTTTTCCACGGGTTAACTTTTGATTTATCCGCTGACGAATTGCGGGTTCAAGAGTTCGAAAGTATTCTGGAATACGCAAATAAGTTTCTAGATAACGTTGATTTACAGAACGAATTTCCCAAACCGCATGTCCCCAAGATCTTTTTATTTCATTTCTTGTGAAAGCAGTCATGCTGCGAATCATATAAAAATTATACTCCTTCTCCAAAAATATTAAAAAGTTTAATGCTAGCTATGCAATAATAACGAAACTAACATTTGATATTATCAACTTGATTAAATCCTCCATAAATAAAGAGGATATCGTCCTAGAAAAATAATAAAATTCAGATCTTCTCTTAGAAGAGCATGAATTTATCCTGGATAAATTCCATATATGTCTAAGAGAACATTATTCCTCACTGAGAAAATTAGTTAGTTTATAGGCCAAATACCAATGTCTCATATTCCGCAAAGTTTTTGGAATTTAATTGAACTTTATTCTCTTGAGAACATCATTTCCATCTCTTTACGACATGCTTAATTTTAGCCCGAATTAGTAAAAATTATTACTATAGTTCTATAGTAATCATAAGTAGTTTATATTAGAATGAAAAATTAACAGTCTGTCTGAGATTATATATTTCCCGTATGTCCAAAACTTCCTTTTCCACGTTGGCTAGGACTAAAATTATCTACAATCTTGAGTTCAACTTGGACTATAGGTACAAACACTAATTGTGCAATCCGTTCATTAGGAGTGATCACAAAGTTTTTTTCTCCACGATTCCATACTGACATCATAATTTCGCCTTGGTAGTCTGAATCAATGAGTCCAATTAAATTGCCCAAAACAATTCCATGTTGATGACCCAAACCAGATCTAGGTAAAATTATTGCTGCTAAAGTAGGATCTTTAATATGAATAGCCAAACCAGTGGAAACCAGAATAGTATTTCCCGGAGATAACTCAATCATTTGATCCATACATGCTCGGAGATCTAGTCCCGCCGATCCTGGAGTAGCATAAGTAGGTAATGGAAAAAATTTTTTTAGTCTATTATTAATAATTTTAACTTCTATGTTTTTTTTCATGATTAACTAAAATAATATTACTTATATGATAAAAATAAGATATAATGAATTATATGATATAAAATATAAGTATAAAATAATTATGTCAAGATTATGTCAAGTAACTGGTAAACGTCCTACCGTTGGTAATAAGCGATCTCACTCTATGAATGCTTCCAAACGACGTTTTGCACCTAACTTACACTTCCATAAGTTTTGGATAGAAGAAGAAAATCGCTTTGTGAAACTTCGTGTTACCCGAAAAGGAATTCGAAATATTGATAAAAAAGGCATTAAGTCGATTATATCAAATAGAAAAAATAAAAATTAATTTCCAGCAAAACAAGGATGATAAATATGGCTAAAAAAACTACGAGAGAAAATATTAAACTAGTTTCTTCGGCCCAAACAGGACATTTTTACACTACTACCAGAAATAAAAAAAATCATTCGCAAAAGATCCAGCTGATAAAATTTGATCCGAAAATCAGGAAACATGTTTTTTATAAAGAAGCAAAAATTTAATTCCTACCGACAGAGAATCAGTATTCCTAAAGAGATTTAATATGCCAGAACTGCCCGAAGTTGAAATTATTCGTCGTGGTATAGAAAAATATCTTGTAGGTAAAACGATTCTTTTTGCTCAGATTCGTAATGGCATTCTAAAATATCCAGTTTCAAAAGAAATATATCATCTTAGAGATCAGCAAATATTAAGTGTGCGGCGAAGAGCAAAATATCTCATTATGCAATTAGACCTAGGTTATATTATAGTTCATCTAGGGATGTCGGGAACCTTGCGGATGGTTTCATTGGAAACATCATACTCTAAACATGATCACATAGATCTGGTTATGAGTAACCAAAAAATTTTACGTTACACTGATCCACGTAAATTCGGATCCTTGAGATGGAGTAATGATCTAGATGCTTGTGAGTATATAAAAACATTAGGACCTGAACCATTAAGTAGTGATTTTTCAGTTTCTTATTTATTTAAGAAATCTCGTAACTGCAAATTAGGCGTTAAATCATTTTTAATGAATAATAAATTAGTAGTAGGAATTGGCAATATTTACGCTAATGAATCTTTATTTTTAGCTGGAATATTTCCTAGTCGAAAAAGTTCAACATTAAATTTTAATGAAGCACAAAAGTTAGTAGAAGCTATTAGAAGAGTACTGCAAGGGTCCATAATTTATGGAGGTACTACGATTCGAGATTTTTGTCACGTGGATGGGAAGATAGGAAATTTTAGAAATTTCCTTAATGTATATGGACGTACAGGTGAGTCATGTTATCAATGTTCTAGATTAATTGAACGTATAACTTATCAAAAGCGCAGTACTTTTGTTTGCAGAAATTGTCAATCTTAATTTTACTTAAGAGCTAATATGGTAAAAATATTATCGTATAATGGATGGAAAGACTATTATTTCAAAGGTTAATTTCATAAGAATAAATAATTATATTCAGAATGAAATTTCTTAGGGGGTGAGGTAATATGTCTTATCTATTTCGTTTAAAGATATTGGATTTATTCGTCTCTGGTGATAAACTAATTTATCATTTGATTATTTTTTCTTAAAAAGAAATATTCGATAAATGGTACTTAAACAAATGGTTTTAGATATCGTACTAAATTTTAGTGGAGTTATAAATATTCATGTCCGAAATAATACAGTTTTATAGTTCACATCCTATAATCTGTAATACTTGGTTAATATTATTAGTGTTGACAGTAGTCTTCACTATTAAGTCGTCCTTAGTTACCCGCGTAAACATGATAAGTTGTACTGAAGCAACTCTTTTAATGAATAAACAATCTGCTCAAGTGATTGATATTCGAAATCAGCAGGAGTATTACCAAGGACATATATATAATTCTATCAATATATTATCCAGTAATATTAAGAAAGGTTATTGGGATGAACTAGTAAAATACAAATCGTATCCTATTATTATAGTAGGATCTGGCCGAAATAATATTGAAGAAAATGAATTTGCTTTAAAAATTAAAAAATTAGGTTTTCTAAAGATATATATTTTAGAAGGTGGAATCCTGGGATGGAATAAAGCACATCTACCTTTAGTATCGGGAAAAAAGGAATAATTTTCACTAATCTTAAGTAGAAGATTACTTTTCTTCGAATAAGAATTGATACTAACAAATCACATGACAATAAAAATAAGAAATAAACTGATAATATTGTTTGAACTTCCTCTCTTATCTAGGTGAAGATAAACACGTACGTGCCTCAAATTAAACCTCAGTCTAATAGACTAGATTAAATTTTCATTACATTTATATGTTATCTCAATATTCTCGCTTAGTTAAACAAGCATTACTAGTATCTCTATCACTCGTGATACTAATTTTTTTTATAAAATTTTGGGCTTGGTGGAAAACAGAATCAGTAAGTTTGATGGCTTCCTTAGTAGATTCTTTGATAGATATTGCTGCTTCAGTGACTAATGTACTTATCGTTCGTTATTCATTACAACCAGCAGATCAAGAACATACTTTTGGTCATGGTAAAGCAGAAGCTTTAGCAGTATTGGTTCAGAGTATGTTGATTTCTGGATCAGCATTATTATTTCTAGTACTTACTGTTATCCATCATTTATCCCATCCTCTCGGAGTATATAATCCTGGTTTTGGAATTAGTATTACATTTTTTATAATTGTTCTCACGGTAGTAGGACTACTATTTCAGAAATGGGCGGTACAAAAAACCCGCAGTATTGCAATTAGAGCTGATATGCTCCATTATAAATCGGATCTTTTAGTATCTCTTGCTATTATAATAGCTTTAAGTTTAAGCTATTATAAAGTATTAAAACAAGCAGATGATTTTTTTGCGTTAGGAATAGGGCTGTGGATTCTTTATCGGTCGTTGCATCTAGGATATGAAGGAATTCAAGTTTTACTTGATCGTGCACTACCGTCTCATGAAATAGATAAAATAATTCATCTGGTTACTTCTCTTCCAAATGTCAATGGCATACACAAGCTTCGAACCCGAAAATCTGGACCGATTCGCTTTATTCAACTCCATTTAGAATTAGATGATAATTTACCACTAATTAAAGTACATATTATTACAAAAAAAATAGAGGAAAGATTATTTAGCTACTTTCCTCATTCTGATATTATTATTAGACAGGATCCTTGTTCCATAGTGACTGCCGAGAAAAAATCAGCTGATTACTTGTAATTAAATTATATTACTCTTTGATAAGAGCACTAAAATTCTTAATTCGATAGATATTTTCTACCGTTTGGACAATTTTCGCAAATTTTAATGGATCTAAAGAAGATTCGCCTACTAATAAGCCGTCAATATCAGGTTGATTAAAGTATTCTGCTGCATTTGTAGTATTCACGGAACCTCCATATTGAATAACTAAACTGTCCGCTATAGCTTCACTATTTTTGCCAATATGTTCTCGAATAAATTTATGTATGAATTGTACGTGGTGTGGGGAGGCACCGCATCCTGTTCCAATGGACCATAATGGTTCATAAGCAATTACTACATTCTGAAATGCATTAACCCCCTCTCTATCAATTATGGCGTTTAGTTGTCGAATACAGACTTCCATCGTTTCACCATTTTCATTTTCTCCTTTATTTTCCCCAATACACAGTACTGGTATAAGTCCTAACTTTTTCAAAATAGAAATTTTGTTTGCAATCAACTCATCATTTTCGTGATGGTATATTCGTCGTTCCGAATGTCCAACAATAATATATTGTGCGCCTATATCTTTTATCATTTGCGCTGATATATCTCCAGTATAAGGTCCTGTTAAATGAACATCTATATTCTGTGCTCCTAGTTCGATAGAACTGCCCCGAATCTCTTGATGAGATTGGAATACATACATTATCGGAGGAGCAATTATTACCCTACAAAATTTAATATTTTTCAGCTGACTTCGTAGAGTGGCAATGTAATTTCTCACCATTTGGTTATTACCATTTAGTTTCCAATTACCTATAACTAAGGGATAGCGCATTTGAACATTTCTCTTATTAAATTAACTCAAAAAATAAAATACTGACTAGAAATAAAATGCAGGTATAAAATTACCAATAATGTTCAGTACTTATATGTCCGGCTGGTCCCCGCCGTAAATGTTTTTTCATATTTTTAGTATTCTTTAGTACGTCTTGTGTTGATCGGACCATATTAGGATTTCCACACAACATTATGTGACTATGTTGATGTTGAATTTTTAGACCAATACTATGTTCCAATGTTCCATTAGATATTAATGTAGGTATATGTCCCAACAAGGATCCTCTTACCTTTTCACGACTGACTATTGTTTGGATATAAAGTTTTTCCGTATATCTCTGCTGAAGTTTACGCATTAGGGGAAGATAACACATATCTTGCTGATATCGCACTGCATGTACAAGGACTAGATTAGAAAATCTTTCTAGATCTTTTCCTTCCTGAAGAATAGATAAATATGGTCCTACAGCGGTACCCGTAGCTAGCATCCATAAATTATTACAACTTGGGATCTCATGAAGAACAAAAAAACCAGCTGAGTCTTTAGCAATTAATATTTCATCGCCTATAGAGAGACTATGTAAATAAGTACTTAGCTGTCCGTCTTTAACAGTTACTAAATAAAACTCTAAGTTTTTATCACTCGGTGCATTAACAAAGGAATAAGCTCGTTGTATTATACATTTATTATTAATTTGAAAGCCTAGTTTTGTAAATTGACCAGCCATAAAAGGAGATACGGGGGCTTCTACATACAGGGTGAATAAGTTTTTGGTCCAGTGTTTGATTGCGGTTACTTTTGCTACTATCCATTTATTCATCATAACATCTCCTGTTATATTATCCGGTCATGAATTAAGACCTAAGAAAATCACTTAAATTAGAGTATTTTAACTATTGATTATAATCCTATGAAACATTAATTTTCTTCCATAAATTATGAAATAATAACTTAGGATATATTCACATATTCCATTTTTGTGTTAGAGACACCGCTTTTCTCCAGTGAGCATAACTATTATTTCGTTCTGAATTATTAGTTTTAGGCATAAAACAATGTTCCATGATTAATTTTGAATGGATCTCTTCTAAAGAGATCCAAAAACCTACCGCAAGTCCAGCTAAGAAGGATGCTCCCAGGGCAGTAACTTCTCGAAGCTTTGGTCTTTCTACACGAATACCGAGGATATCAGCCTGACATTGCATCAGAAAATTATTAGTGACTGCTCCTCCATCTACGCGAAGTCTATTTAGAGATGATCCGATATCAGCTTGCATTGCTTCTATAACATCCCGAGTTTGAAAAGCAATAGATTCTAGGGTGGCACGAATGATATGACTGGCATTAGAATCTCTCGTTAGTCCCAAAATTGCCCCTCTCGCATACGGATCCCAATAAGGTGCTCCTAATCCAGTAAATGCCGGAACTACATATATACCATTAGTATTATTCACTTCAGTAGCATAGTGTTCAGAATCTGACGCATGAGTAATCATTTTCATTTCATCCCGAAGCCATTGGATAGAGGCTCCTCCAATAAATACTGTTCCTTCCAAAGCATAGTTTACTTCTCCGGCTGGTCCACAGGCAATAGTAGTCAATAAACCATGAGTCGAATGAATTACTGCATTATTAGTATTCATCAACATAAAACAACCCGTGCCATAAGTATTTTTAGTCATACCGAATTTAACACATAGTTGACCATAAAGTGATGCCTGTTGATCACCTGCTATCCCGGAAATATAAATATTTTTTCCATCCAATCCCTCTATATTAACCGGACCATAAATTTCTGATGAAGAACGTACTTCTGGTAAGATTCCCTTGGGAATATCAAATATATCTAACAAATTCTGATCCCATTCTAGGGTATGAATATTAAACAGCATTGTGCGGGAAGCATTGGTATAATCTGTGACATGAACATGACCCTGAGTTAGCTGCCACACTAGCCAGGTATCAATAGTACCAAATAATAATTCTCCTCGTTGGGCTCTAATACGTACTCCTGCAATATTATCTAAAATCCATTTAGCTTTAGTAGCTGAAAAATAAGGATTTAATACTAGTCCAGTAGTTTGATGAATATAATTCTCTAATCCCTCTGTTTTTAATTTATCACATAACTTAGCAGTACGAGAACATTGCCAGACGATAGCATTATAAACAGGTTGACCTGTGTATTTATCCCAAATTAAACTGGTCTCACGCTGATTAGTTATACCAATGCCTGCTATTTGTTCACATTTAATATCTGCATAAGATAATGCTTTTACTAAAGCAGAACATTGGGAATTCCATATATCTAACGGATCATGCTCTACCCATCCGTATCGAGGATAAATTTGTTTTAATTCATGTTGTGAAATAGCTACGATATTAACATCGTGATCAACTACCAAAACGCGAGAACTGGTGGTACCTTGATCAAGAGCAACTATATATTTTTTAGACATAGGCATAATTCCTGATATCAAAAAACTTAACCTGAGTAGTAATCAGGTCATTAAACAACTGCTCGAGAAGTTTTATTTTGTGGAAAATTACCGTTATACTTACGAAGTTAATTACTATCAATCTACATAATAGTCCTATTCTCTTTAACTACTAAAGAGAACAATCTTATTGAAAATTAAGATTATCATTTTATTCTATGTAGATGTGATTGATCTAGATTAGTAATAGATAAAATTAGAGTTGGTTGCTTGGAGGTGTAAAATAAGTATATCTAACTTACACCGTATTTAAGGCATAGTTAGTTTTATAAAATAAATCGACTCAAATCTTCATCGGCTACCAGTTTATCAAGATGCTCACCTACGTATTTTGCATTAATCGTAATTTTTTCACCCATCCGATCACTAGCTTCATAAGATATTTCTTCCATTAAACGCTCTAATACTGTGTGTAAACGTCTTGCACCGATATTTTCGTTACTTTCATTCACTTGCCATGCCGATTCTGCAATTCGACGAATACCATCATTAGTGAAGTCAATAGTTACTCCTTCGGTAGCCATTAGTTCCTTATACTGTCTAGTAATAGAAACACTAGGCTCAGTTAAAATACGTTCAAAATCATTGCTGGTTAGTGCTTGTAATTCTACTCGAATAGGGAGACGTCCTTGAAGTTCGGGAATTAAGTCTGAAGGAATAGCTACTTGAAAGGCTCCGGAAGCAATAAATAGAATGTGATCAGTTTTTACCATTCCATGTTTAGTTGAAACATTACATCCTTCAACTAATGGTAACAGATCACGTTGGACTCCTTCTCTTGAAACATCCGGTCCCGAAGTTTCTCCTCGTCTACAAATTTTGTCAATTTCGTCGATAAATACAATTCCATGTTGTTCTACTGCTTCAATGGCTTCTTGTTTTAAATCTTCTGGATTAATTAATTTGGTTGATTCTTCTTCTATCAAAATTTTCATGGCATCGACAATTTTTAACTTATGTGTTTTTTGTTTTTGCCCACTTAAATTTTGGAACATGGATTGTAACTGACTAGTCATTTCTTCCATTCCTGGAGGCGCCATAATTTCTACTCCCATAGGGGTAGCAATGAGACTAATTTCTATTTCTTTATTATCGAGTCGTCCTTCCCGCAGTTTTTGTCGCCAAGCTTGTCTATTCTCATTGTAACCTTGTTGAGAATCTTCATTTTTTCCCCATTTGTTTTTAGGAGGAGGTATTAATACGTCAAGTATACGTGCTTCAGCCCTTTCTTCTGCTCGAGCTCGATTTTGTTCCATAGAACGCATTCTCACCATTTTAATGGCTGAATCTGTCAGATCACGAATGATAGAATCCACCTCTTTACCTACATACCCAACTTCTGTAAATTTAGTAGCTTCTACTTTAATAAAAGGCGCATGGGCTAGTTTTGCTAACCGACGAGCTATTTCTGTCTTTCCTACTCCAGTAGGACCAATCATAAGAATATTTTTTGGTGTTACCTCTTGACGTAGTTCTTCATTTAATTGCATTCGTCTCCAGCGGTTACGTAAAGCAATGGCTACCGCTCGTTTAGCGCTGTTCTGACCAATAATAAACTTATCTAGCTCACTGACTATTTCGCGAGGGGTCATTTCCGACATAATCCAGATCCTTACCCTTTATCTTTGTAAGTTAATTCTTCAATAGTAAAATTTTTGTTGGTATAAATACAAATATCACCGGCAATAATTAAAGCTTTTTCGGTTATCTTCCGCGCATTCAGTTTAGTAGTATCTAACATAGCTAGAGCAGCAGCTTGAGCATAAGGTCCCCCAGATCCTATCGCTATGAGATCATTTTCAGGCTGAATGACATCACCATTGCCGGTAATAATTAAAGATGACGTTTCATCCGCCACTGCTAATAGGGCTTCTAGCCTTCGCAAAATTCGATCTGTTCGCCAGTCTTTTGCTAATTCTACCGCAGCTTTTACTAAATGACCCTGAGAAATTACCAATTTTCGTTCAAAACGTTCGAATAATGTAAAAGCATCCGCCGTTCCTCCTGCAAAACCAGCTAGCACTCGATCATTATAAAGACGCCGGACTTTCTTGGCATTTCCTTTCATTATAGTAGGACCTAGTGTTACTTGACCATCTCCCCCAAGCACCACTTGGTCCTTTCTTCTTACACTAACTATGGTTGTCATGAAGGAATAAGCTCCTATCTTTTAAAGGAAAAAAGATGGTTATCTAACCCAGAATGAGAATATTACATTCTACTATTTTTTTATATGGGGCAGAATAAATAGTATTCAACCCTTTGTAAAAAGAGATAAGAGTATCTCTATAAAATGTCTCTTCTAAAGAAGAGATGATTAAATTTTTAATAAAAAAAGATGAGATTATATTTAATCCCCTGATTTTGCATCAATTTCATAATATCAACTTCTTTTACATAAAAAAAGTTATTAAGTAAGTTAATAAGCAAAGTATTATCTATTTTCCAAGGTAATCTGCTATTGACTTATTGAAGTCTTTTCCAGAAATATATTTGAATAATATTATCATATCTAATTTAAGATGTAAAAAGAAAGAGTCTTTTTCTTATCGCGTATTTGTAAAAAATATAATGTCCGATCCTGCCATATTTGAACATTCTTCAATTACTTTCATCCTCATTTTATGAGGATGCATGAAAAAAGTAATAATACAGGAAAAATATTAAAAATTACTGGGATAAGAAGTAAGATTAATATGAAAAGTGGTCATCAAAATACTCTTCTTATCAGGGATAAAATAAAAGATGACAAACCTTATTAGTTAATATGTGAAGAACATTAAAAGCCTATCCTGTCGCTCTCTATTATTAAATATTTTATGATAATTCACATGCGTGAATCCATTGGGACCTTAATTCTAATGACTTGTAATATAGAAATATGTTAACTTAAATTTTAATGAAATGATAAGGTGAGAAAAATGTGAGATTTATATCTTTTTTATTAAAGCTTAAAATTTTGTTACTCTCGGGGAGATTTTATTGTGCAACGTACTGATTTAAATTTATTGATTGTCTTAGATATGTTATTAGAAGAATGCAGTGTAAGTAAAACCGCACAAAAATTAAATGTTACCCCACCGGCTATAAGTAAATCTTTAAATAAAATTCGTGATACTTTTCACGATTCAATTTTAGTACGTTCTGGATCTCAATTAATGTTAACTCCTCTAGCTATGCAGCTGAAGCCGCAGATAAGAAATATAATTCATAATATTCAAAGTGTCTTAAATCAACATGTATCATTTCGGGTCGGAGACCAATCACTCTTATTTACTATTGCTTCTACTGATCTGATTATGTCAATACTTAGCTTTAATTTTATGAAGAAAATGCATGAAGATGAACCCAATATATTAATTGAGTTTAAATATGATAATATGCCAGAGGATTTTTTACGTAAAGAGAACGTGGACTTATATATTGGCGAACCAAGAACACTAAGTCCCGAAATAAAAATTAGAACAGTATATCGGGAAAAGTGCTTAATTATTGCCAATAAAAAACATAAAATTATTAATCAAAGTAAAAAAATTAAAAATATCATTAATTATTATTTTATTACTTCTAAAGGAAAATTAAATGCAGATGTAGATGATATTTTTCTTGCTCATGGATACCATCGGAAAGTTATAGGTATTAGTCCTAGCTATTTAGCTACTATTGAAACAGTAATCCAAACCAATTCGCTCGCAGTGGTGCCTATCTTTTTTTTAAATACCTTGACAAGACTCAGCATTGAAATTGCTGCTTTTGAGCCCGACATTTTACTTCCCCAAGTTTGTTTAGTACAAGCTTGGCATCCTAGAAATGATAATTCTCCCGCACATAAATGGTTAAGAGATTATACTCGTAATTTTTTCTCATTTGAGAAATTAAAAGTTGATTAAATTTGTTCAACATTGATTGAACGTAAAAAAGTGGTTAACTTAAAATGATATCTGGAAAAAAGAGCAATTGCAAATAAGAGAAAAATATGCAGATTAACTGAATTAATTCAAATAAATCTCTTAACAAGAGAGATATAAAAAAAATTATCAAATAACAATAACTATGCGCTAACTTGGGACAAGAATGATTCATTCTAATGAAATTGCACAGGATTTTTACTCCCACATGCCAGTTACGGACATATTCATTGGCTAATGTCTATGCATCTAGCAAAAATAAGATTCTGCTTCTTCAGAAAATCATAATAAATCAAAATCCTGATCTGTCTTTTCTTTGCTTCCAGTAAGTGACATCTAATAAATCTAATACTCCTAACAGCTGTAATAAGTCCATCAAAGTGTTCATTTCGTATATCATCAAAATGATAATAAAATTTATTAAAATGACCTCCTGCAGTAATAGAAAGAAAGAAAGACTTTTTTTATTTTTCTAGCTGGTTAATCTTTATAAAAAGTTAGATAATAAACATGTGATTATCATCAATCTTAAAGTTAAGATAATAATTTTTATTAAATATTTTGTTAGATTTACTAACAAAAAATTTATATTTTGTTGAGGATTGAACATCTTTGACATAACATAGATGTTGACCTCCATTCGACGAAAGATCGCACGAACATTTTTTTCATAATTTAGACTTAAACTTATCCTCCTTAGTTAGCAGTACTTAGTTAGTAGTAGAATAAGTATTGATTAGACAAATTAGAGTTAACCTTAGTGTTAGTACTCTAGTCATAACTAAATAAAAATATCATTATCTTGGAATCAAGACAGATTCACTTTTAAATTATATAAATCATCATATCTTTCCATATTATGGAGTAAGTACTAATTAGATCATCCGCCATATTCTCTAATAGAGTTCAATTTTCTTATTTGTTAATGATCTTAGAAAATTCAGTTTTTTGAATTAAAGCCATTTTCTATATTTGAAATAGGCGTAAGGTGCTGCACCAGTCAGAAACATTAACAGAACCGCTGTCGGATAACCCCACATCCATTTTATTTCTGGCATGTAGTCAAAATTCATACCATAACTTGAAGCTACTAGGGTAGGAGGGAGAAATATTACCGATACTACTGAAAAGATTTTTATTATTCTATTTTGCTCAATATTAATAAATCCCATCGCTGCTTGTAGTAAAAAATTTACTTTTTGGAGTAAAGATTCATTATGAGGTAATAAAGATTCAATATCTCGCAAAATTTCACGACTTTGTTCGCTTTGTTTAAGAGGTAATCTATTTTTACGAGCTAAAAAATTTAGTGCTCGCTGAGTATCCATTAAGCACAGACGAACCTTCCATACAATATCTTCTAATCCGGCTAATAAAGATAACGCTTCATCACTTTCCTCATCGCAATTACCTTTCATAATAATACGACTCAATTGTTCTAATTCACTATAAATTGTCTCTATTTCGTCCGCTAATTGTTCTATTTTAGTTTCAAATAAATCTAACATTAGCTCAAAAGCATTTCCTTCTAGTAAAACCTGACTGCGAGAACGAATCCGATAAAGTCTAAAAGTTGGTAATTCTCTTTCTCTTAACGTATATAATCTTCCATCTCGGATAGTAAAGGCCACTGTGACATTGGCGGCATGTTCTTTAAAATCTTCATAAAAAAAGAATGAGTGTATATGTAAACCATCTCTATCTTCAAAAAAACGAGCTGAAGCTTCTATATCTCTTAACTCCGGCCGGGTTGCTAAACTTTGTCCCAGTATTTTTTGGATGCGTTCTCTTTCTCTAACTTCTGGTTCAATTAAATCTAACCAAATAGAATCTTCCAAATCATCATTATAATTGTTTAGATCGAGCTCTAGACGTTTCAACCGATTATTAATTATTTTGTATGCGCTTATCATAGGAATCACTCTCAATAATCAATACAATGGGTGTAAATAACATAATTTATTTGATATTCTTTAATTTGTAATGACTTAGAAATCAATTATTTTTTAATAAAATTCATAAAAAATAATGATCCATTGAAGGAAGACATTAATATCTTTATATTTCTATCCAAATAATAGGGATAAAATTTTTCCTAACTATACCTATTTTTCCTCCAACTACGCGGTATAAAACCCGAGGACACTCTTATCTAGGATAAGATAAATAATCAATACATAGTGATGGTAACTCATTAATAAAACGAGAGCGCTTATAATAAAGCTCTTTACCATAAAGGCGACGCTTTTGAGCCCAACTTACTATCAACTTTTTCATTGTTCTTGTAATTGCAACATAAGCGAGGCGACGCTCTTCTTGCATAAGAACTCTATTATCAATAGAATAATGAGTGGGACACCAACCTTCTTCCATTCCTACCAAAAATACCATTGGAAATTCTAATCCTTTAGCAGAGTGCATTGACATCATTTGTACGGCATCAACATATTCAGAGGAAATATTATTCGCAATACTTAAATTTTCTATACTAGCATGATAAATAAAAGATTGTAGTTGAGATCGGAAAATAAAACTCCCTTCTTTATCTTGCTCATTACTGTATTTTCGGCAAATAATTACCAACTGCTTAAGATTTTTAATTCGCATTCTAGTGGCTTGTTGCTCTTCAGGAAACTTTGTTTTTAGTTGGTACCCAGTACATAATCCAGAATTTTTGATCACATAATCTACTTGTAAATAGAGAGACATCTCTGCAGTATTTTTTTTTAATTGTGCTATCAGCAAAGTAAAACACCGTAAAGCATCCCGAATTCTTTTTGAGAAGAATGATTTTGTAACTAATGTACATGCTGAATCCCACAAAGAAATATTGTTATTGGTAGAAATTTTTCGTATTTCCTGCAAAGTTTTCTTTCCTAATCCTCTAGGAGGTTTATTAAAGATTCGCTCAAATGCTAGATTATCATTATGATTAACTATAAGTCTAAGGTAAGCAAAAACATCTTGAATTTCTTGTCTATCAAAAAATTTAATCCTTCCCGAAATATAATATCGGACATTAGATTTCCATAATTCATCTTCTATAACTTTAGACTGGGCTTTACTACGATAAAGAATAGCACATTGTTTTAGCTTACCTCCTTTTTTGTGCCATGATTTTATACGATTTACGACGAATTGTGCTTCATCTAACTCGTTATAAGCTTTATAAAGAGTTATGCGTTCTCCATCACTTTTATTAGTCCAGAGTTTTTTTCCTATACGTTCTATATTATGAGCAATAAGTGCATTAGCAGCTGTTAGGATATGATTTGGAGATCGATAATTTTGTTCTAGTCTAATGATTTTTACTCCAATAAAATCTCTCATAAATCGCTGGATGTTTTTCGTCTTAGCATCTCTCCAACTATAAATTGATTGATCATCATCTCCTACTATCATAATAGTATTATGATTATTTGATAGCAACTGAATAAGTTCGTATTGAATATTATTGGTATCCTGAAACTCATCAACTAAGATGTGATTAAATATTGAGCGGTATTTCTGCAGAATAGATGGATTATGTAACCACATTTCCTTAACACGCAATAATAACTCTGCAAAATCTACCAGTCCCCCCCTATCACACATACTTTGATATATTTTATAAATATGGAATAAATTTTCTTTTCGATGGAAAATTTCACTACTTTCAGTGGAGATATCAGGTCTAAATCCTGCATTTTTTCTACTATTTATATAGCACATCGCCTGTTGTGCCTCTTGTATTTGAGGAAAATATTTAATAATTATTTTTTTTATTAATCGTAATTGCTCTGCTTGATCTATAATCCTAAAATTCGATGGTAATTTTGCCGCTGAATAATGATGACGTAATAATCGATGTGCTAAACTATGAAAAGTACCTATCCACATTTTTCTCCTTTTTAAACCGAGTATTTTTTCAGTACGATGACCTAATTCATCGGCAGCTTGAGTATTAAAAGTGACTGTCATAATAGAAAGTGGGGAGCAATGCTGTACTTTTACTAACCAAGCAATACGATGCACTAATACCCTAGTTTTACCACTTCCAGCTCCTGCCAGAACTAGTAAATTTTTGTTCGTAGTAGTAACAGCTTTCCGTTGTTGATTATTTAAAGATTTTAAAATTTCATGAAATTCCATTTTTTTTGCACAAAGGAATTTATTGAAGATCAGAAATTATTCCATCATATACGTGTGTTGCAGGTCCTGTCATAAATAATGCCTCACCCGGTCCTAGCCAGCTAATCTGCAGACTACCAACAGGAAAATATACTTGGACCTCTTTATTTAAAAAACCACTTTTTACTCCTACTGCCACGGCTGCACAAGCACCACTACCACAAGCAGGAGTTTCTCCTACCCCTCTCTCAAAAACACGTAGCCTAATATGTTGTCGATTGATAACTTCCATAAAACTAATATTTACAGACTCTGGAAATAGATAATTTTTTTGCAGTAAGCAACCTACTTTTTCCACGGGAGCATTTTTAATATTATCTACTGGAATGACACAATGCGGATTTCCCATAGATACTACACTACACATAATAGTATCATCTCCTACTACTATGGGATATTTATTATGAATAGTATCTGCTAAAAATGGAATTCTTGCTGGGGTAAAATTTGGTTCGTTCATTTTTACACATATTTGTTCATTATCTTTTATTAACAAAAATAACTTTCCTTTTATAGTACTAACTATAAGATTTTTTTTGTTAGTTAAACCTTTTAAATTAACAAACTTAGCTAAACAGCGTGCTCCATTTCCACATTGTGTTACTTCGTTACCATCACAATTAAAAATACGATAGTGGAAATCAGTATGATTATTTGGGGGTGTTTCAACTAGTAAAAATTGATCAAATCCTATTCCTTGTCTTCGATCAGACATCCTACGAATAAGTGAATGTGAAATGGTTATATTTTGTGTTATTGATTCCACAATCATAAAATCGTTACCCAAACTATGCATTTTAGAAAATTTCATTATGCCTCCATTACTTATGACCCATAAGGCTTAACTACCTAGCAAAATGAAACTGAAATGGATGAGAAAGGTGCAAAATGCGGACCAGGAAAGTCCGCATTTTTAATTAAAAAGAAAAGTTTTTTTCTTATAATGAGAAGTTGAAGCTGTTATTTCGTACATTTACCATTATTATTATTATGCTTTACTTCTATTTCTTGCTTTCGTAAGGTATCCCGGATCTTTTCTACTCGATCTTTACCTTCTTTTCGCACTATTACCTCTTCAACAACATTAGCTTTTTTATTTATAACTGGTTGTTCATGAGTCTCTGAGATTTCGACTACTGTCTCAGACCAATCAATATTATCATCTGATTGGCAGTTACCACTCTTAAGGGCACGTCTCAAAATAGAGGCATGTTCTTCATGAAGAGGAACTTCTACTTCTACATCTTTTTGGGTGACAAACCGCCGAACTCTTGTAGATCCTTCATAAACAACTTTTTTACCAATTTCTAATTTTTCCTCTGCTAACTCTAAAACCTCTTCTTCGGCATGTTTTGGGTCTGTAGAGAAATGACTATGTTTTTTTGCTGAGATAATATCCTCGTTATTACAGTTAGAAACTGTTGCGTCCGACATTTCTACTAGAGGATGAGTATTCAAAATACTGATAGCTCTAGGAGTATCTTCTTCTTTAGTACGTAAAGTTAAAACTACTCCACCAGTTTTTACTGCCTGTCCATATATTTTAGCTTCTTGGTCAGTTAAACTTTGACCTAATAAACGTCTCCAAATATCATGTCTATGGACTAAAATATTAGCTCCTCCTTGAAGTTGATCATTATTAATAAAACTTATATCATGCTTTTTAAATCCTGCTTTTAAAAGATTTCTCTTAGCGTCTTGTGCATGTTGAAAGTTATCAAACAAAGTTACTATCTTTTCATAGCTCATTATTAAACCCTCTTAATCTAAGAGTTAGAATAGTATCTAAGCATTATTACTTTTGTAGAACATTTATTGAAACTCCACGATTTTGGATTTTACCTGGAGTAGTTGTAGAAGCTATTATAGGATTTTTATCACCATAACCTTGCGCTAACACTCGTTCAGGTGCAATCTTTAAATCAATCAATTCCTTTCGAACACTTTCTGCTCTTGCTTGGGATGAAACTATATTTTTTTCAGTTCGTCCGATACTATCAGTATAGCCGCCAATTTTTATTTTTACATTTGGATACGCCTTTAATATAGCAGCAATATTTTGTAAATGTGTTTTAGCCTCTATTGTTGCGTCATCTTGAGTTCTATCAAAAACTAGATAATCCAAATTTAACCAAAGTTTATCGCTTATTTTTTGTGCGGGATCTTGAATAAATTTTAATAATTTTGCTTCTACACTATCATTTTGCATACTGATAGTAACACCATCCGGTAATGTAATATTATTAAGTACCTTTACGCTGGTTAATTTGTGTAAGGGAGTTTTAGAAATTTGTTTTTCTTCCTTCTTATGTAGTGGTTGGAAATACCAATACAAAAAGAGTAACGATATAACTAATAGAGGTAGTAACCAAATTATTACATTCGAACGTTTTTTTATTACTTCTTGTGCGAGAATAGAATTCTCATTCTTTTTCTGTCTATTAGATAACATTTCTCTGCCTCTTCTTATTTTTTTATTTAGACTGGATTATTAACAATTAAATATAGTTTTTTTTTTAAACAAATGCCAATTAAATATTAATTTATCAGTCTCCTAGATTAGTGATTTTAATTTTATCACTATACCATCATTAGTCAATGACTGTAAATATGAATATTATATTTTAGTGATCGGCGAGAGAGGATTTGAACCTCCGACCCACTGGTCCCAAACCAGTTGCGCTACCAAACTGCGCTACTCGCCGACTACTTTTTTTTTTGTGAGTGCGAAGAGAGGGAGTTGAACCCTCACATCTAATTCAGACACTAGCTCCTGAAACTAGCGCGTCTACCTATTCCGCCATCTTCGCTTTATATTTTTCTCATTATGATGGGGTGGCTAATGGGACTTGAACCCATGACAACTGGAATCACAATCCAGGACTCTACCAACTGAGCTATAGCCACCATTACAGACATTCGATCGCACGCACCCGACAGGACTTGAACCTGAGACCTCTGCCTCCGGAGGGCAGCGCTCTATCCACTGAGCTACGGGTGCTTTTAGATAATGATATTTGTATACTCCAACGATGATTTATTTTTAAATAAAAAGTTATGATTTTAAAATCATTAATCTTCTTAAGATGATTTTATTTAATGTCGTTTCATCATATTAAAAAATTCCTGATTAGTTTTAGTCATGGCTAGTTTATTAATAATAAATTCTATCGCTTCAATTTCAGACATAGGATGGATAATTTTTCGTAAGATCCACATCTTGTGAAGATCTTCTACTGAAGTTAATAATTCTTCTTTACGAGTACCGGATCTATTATAATCAATAGCTGGAAATACTCTTTTTTCTGCAATTTTTCTAGCTAAATGTAATTCCATATTACCAGTACCTTTAAATTCTTCATAAATAATCTCATCCATTTTGGAACCCGTATCAATAAGTGCCGTAGCTATGATAGTTAAACTTCCACCTTCTTCTACATTCCGAGCTGCCCCAAAAAATCTTTTGGGACGGTGAAGGGCATTTGAATCTACGCCCCCGGTTAATATTTTTCCCGATGCTGGTACTACTGTATTATAAGCTCGGGCCAGTCGTGTAATTGAATCTAGCAAAATAATAACATCTTTTTTGTGTTCAACTAAACGTTTCGCTTTTTCAATAACCATCTCCGCTACTTGTACATGTCTAGTGGCAGGCTCATCAAATGTTGATGCCATTACGTCTCCTTTGACTAGCCTGTGCATCTCAGTGACTTCTTCAGGTCGTTCATCAATGAGTAAGACCATTAAAATACATTCAGGATGATTATAAGCTACACTTTGTGCTATATTTTGTAATAATATTGTTTTTCCTGCTTTTGGTGGGGCTACAATTAAACCTCGTTGTCCACAACCTATAGGGGACGCTAAATCTAATACTCTTGCAGTTAAGTCTTCGGTCGAACCATTTCCACGTTCCATCCGTAATCGTCTATTGGCATGTAAGGGAGTTAAATTTTCAAACAATATTTTTATTCTGGAAGTTTCTGGTTTTTCACAATTGACTTCCTTAACTTTTAACAATGCGAAATAACGTTCTCCATCTTTTGGAGGTCTAATTTTACCAGCAATAGTATCTCCCGTCCGAAGATTAAATCTTCTAATTTGACTCGGAGATACATAAATATCATCTGGACCTGCCAGATAGGAACTGTCTACCGATCGCAGAAAACCAAAACCATCCTGTAATATTTCCAGCACACCATCACCAAATATATCTTCTCCACTTTTAGAATGTTGTTTTAATATAGCAAAAATCATGTCTTGTTTACGTGTACGTGCTAGATTTTCTAGACCCATACTATCTCCTAAAGTTATTAGTTCGGAGACCGGCCTATTTTTTAATTCGGTAAGATTCATAATGGGGATTCTTAAAATCGGAATAATTTTAACTAATTAGTTTAGTTCTATGATATTTCTAATTAATAATATATATAAACTTCAAAATATTTACGATTAAATATAAATAACTAGATAATTTAATTGCCGAATATCTGGGTGGATAATGTGCAGATTTCGGCAAAGGTTGTTCTTAGTAGCAATAAAAATATAATCTCCCGAAGGAGACTACTCCGGATCATTAATAAAAAATTGATTCAAAAATTCTTTCAGTTTTCCTAGGGTTAAAATTCCTACTTTGGTGTCCAATAATTTTCCATTTTTAAAAACTAATAAAGTAGGAATTCCACGAATTCCATATTTTTGTGTTGTAACCGGATTTTTATCTACATTTAATTTTGCTACATTTAGCTGATGTTTATATTCTTCAGCTATTTCCTCTAAAATAGGTGCCATTCCTTTACACGGACCACACCATTCTGCCCAAAACTCTACTAGAGTAACTCTATTATCTTCCTTTAACAAATAGTCTTCAAAATTATTATCGTGAACGTAAATAATTTTATCGCTCATGTTGTTCTCCACAAGTGTATCCTTTTTAGCATAAAAATTTTAACCCATCAATACTTAGATAACTTCTTATCGACAAGTTAAATTTTATTTTTTCGCTCTTTTTTTTGAGCTTTTTTTATTATTTGTTGAACCTACTTTTATAATACCATACTTACTTCGTAGATAAAGCACCGGAGAAAAAGGAATACAGGTGAAAATAACTCACCACTCCAAGAGAGAACATTGGTAACTACTCGGAGCAGTCAGAGTAGTTAATAACTTCCATCTAAATCTTTTTAGATAGATGAATAGAATATTTTCTTCTTATTATAGATGAAAAATTCATACTTTACCTTTTCTATTTAAGTAAAAATTATGGCGTAATAATATTATCAATAAATATAAATTATCCGATGATCAATTTAATTATATCATTCATATATCATAATAACTTTTAATTTCGAGTAAATTAGAGTTCTTTATGTTAAGGATCGTTATCTAAATAATCTTCTTCAAGAACGAGTTTACTACCAAGAGGTAATAAAATCTACAGATAAGATATTTTATCTAACCTCGTTGGGACGAAGTAGTGACAGAACGAATTTACGATATACCTGGCAAATTTTGCTTCTTCATCATTGATAGGTTTTCTTTTGGACACTTGTAACTTGGAGCAGGACCAACCAGATATTTCTAATATCTGAGCTTATTTAATAGTAAAATTACCATGATGGAGAAATTTCCGGGAAAAATTGTTTATCAAAAAAAATAATAATTTTTGTTAAAAAAATTTCTATATTCATGATATGTAATCCTAATATTATTTTAGGCATATTTATGCCAATTATCGAAAATATCCGCTGCAGAGTATGAGATAAAATTGATTAAGTGTAACTTAAAAATTTTTATCAAAAATACAAAATTTATTATTGGAGAAAATAGTGAATACCGAATTATTAAAAACTTTTTTAGAGGTAAGTAGAACTTTACATTTTGGTAAAGCTGCAGAACTGCTTTACCTAACTCAATCCGCGGTAAGTTTTCGTATTCGTCAGCTAGAAAACCAACTAGGAGTAATTCTTTTTACCCGAAACCGTAACAAGATTAGATTGACTGCAGCGGGTATACGATTAGTTCCTTATGCGAATAGCATGCTCAACTTCTGGTTATCCGCTAAAAAAAACGTTATATATGCTCAACACTATTATCAATTATCAATTGGAACTAGTGCTTCAGTATGGGAAGCTTATTTAACTGCATGGTTAAAATCCATTTATGATTACAATCAAGAAAACTCGTTGTATATCGATGTTCGAATGGCATCACGTAATTTACTCATCAAACAATTACATGACCACCAACTAGACATATTAATTACTACTGATGTTCCTAAAATGGTAGGAGTAGTTAGTACAAAAATAGGAACTATATCACTCCAATTGTTCCATACAATACGACTACTACCTAATAATCATTATAATTATATAAATCTAGAGTGGGGAGATGATGGTTCCAATCATGAGCTGACGAGTACTGAAATACAGTTATTACCTGTCTTAATGACATCTTCAGCACATTTAACACGGAAGTTATTAACTAGCATAAATGCTTGTGCTTTTTTACCTAATTTTTGGAATAAAATTTATCCAGAATTGATAACTATATCGCATATCCCACTAATCACCCGGCCTTTATACGCCATATGGCTAAAAAATAGTACTCAACAGACCCAAATACAAAAATTACTTAAATGGTCTCTTAATAATTTTAAGTTTAAATTTTTATGACTATTTCATGGAATCTGAAATAAATTGCAGGGGCGAAGGGAATCGAACCCCCAACCTCCGGTTTTGGAGACCGATGTTCTGCCTATTGAACTACGCCCCTCAACAACTCATAATCCTTGATTATGGAAGAGATATTGTGTGTGCATCATGATTCAAATTTATTATGACCTTCTGCTGATGATCCTTTCATTCTGCAGAGTTTTAATAACTGATGAAATTTCTGGCAATACCCCATACCATAGTAAAAAAGAATATGCGGCTTGTCCTACTAACATACCTAAACCATCCGCACAATATTTAGCTCCTTGTTCCTTACTCCACTGTAAAAAAGGTGTTAAATTATTTTGATAAAATAAATCATAACAACACGTGTGAGAAGATATTACTTTTTTTGGTAAAAAAGGCATTATCCCATTCAGACTACAGGAAGTAGCATTAATTATTAAGTCCACTTGTAATTCATTCAATCTATTTCTATGTACTGCTGTAATATTACCGTAAGCTCTAAATCTTAGAGCCATGTTCTGGGCGCGGATGAAAGTACGATTAGTAACAATAATCGAACAATTATAATATAATAAAGGTAAAATTATACCATAAGCTGCTCCTCCTGCTCCCAGAATCAAGATATTATCTTGAGGATGAATTAAGTTGAGTCTTTTTAGATCACTAAGTAACCCAATTCCATCTGTATTATCTCCTAATAAGTGATCATTTTCTAACTTCTTAAGAGTATTAACTGAACCAGCTAACAAAGCACGTTCTGTCAAAATATTTGCTAAACTATACGCTTGTTGCTTAAAGGGCATAGTGATATTAGCGCCTTTCGCGATACTTCCTGAAAAAAACTCATTTAATCTATCTGCAAAACATTCTCTACTTGTCTGAATTTTTCCATAAATGTGAGAGTAAATGTGAAGTTGATTAGCAAACAACTGATAAATACGCGGAGATTGACTATGTTTTATGGGATAGCCAAAAATCGCAAAAGGATAATCATAATTATTAAACATTATCCACCACTACGAATAATTTTGCCCGAAAATAAATACCTAATTTCGGTAGGATGCTGTAGTTTTCCAATATTACCAGGATATACTGGTAATTCATATCCAAATTGAGATCTTATCTCTGGTAGAGAACGACAAGGAGGACTACCTGATACATTAGCGCTAGTAGATACTAATGGTTTTTTAAAAGCTTTACACAATTGAATAATTGCTTCATGCTTACTAATACGTATAGCTACTGAATTAAATGATCCCTTAAGCCAAGCTGGAGTCTGAATTCTAGCTGGCACTACCCATGTTAATGGTCCAGAATTATGAGAATATAGTTGTGCGCGCTGCTCATAAGATAATTTTTCACTTTCAATATAAGGTATTAACTGTTGGTAATCCGATGCTACCAATATAAAACCTTTTGATAAAGAACGTTTTTTTAAAGTCTGTAGGCTTCTAACAGCTTTTTTGCTATCTGGATCACAACCTAAACCAAAAACTCCTTCTGTAGGGTAAGCTATAATTTTTTCTTCGTAGAGAGTTTTCAAAAAAAACGGGAGAGATTTATATTGGTTCATAATTTTTGTTCTCTTTTGTGCGGTCCGCAGATATTAATCATTAGTAACAATATACTAAGTATCTTAGCTGTGATATCATTATCGATAATAATTTCATATTTTACTTACTACTAAGAGACGAATTTTATGGCCCCTCTGCAGTTATTAATGTATCCGGATCAGCGTCTGCGAACAATTGCCCGGCGCGTAATAAAAATAAATCAAGATATCCTGCGAATTGCGGAAAATATGTTGAATCTTATGTACACAGAAAATGGGATAGGTTTAGCTGCTACACAAGTTGATATTCATCAACAAATTATTGTTATTGATATATCAGAAAAAAAAAATAAACCTTTAGTCCTTATTAACCCCGTCTTGTTAGAAAAAGAAGGTCAGATTAGTATTGAAGAAGGATGTTTATCTATTCCTGAACAGAAGGCTTTTATTCCCCGGGCTCAAAAGGTTACTATTAGTACTTTAAGTATCACAGGAGATCCTTGTGTGATAAAAGCAAATAATTTATTAGCTATTTGTATTCAACATGAAATGGATCATCTTTTAGGAAAGATATTTATTGATTATCTATCTCCAATTAAGCAGAAGAAAATTTTTAATAAATTAAAAAAAAATAACTTTTTTATGAAAAAATAAAGATAAAATTTAAAAAATTATCTCTAATTTAAATGTCTAATTTTTTAAAAGTAATTTTTGCCGGAACTCCAGAGTTTGCTGCTAGTCAGCTATCCGTTATTCTCTCTAAACATCTCGTGGTAGGAGTTTTAACCAAACCCGATAGAGCGGTAGGTCGAGGTCAACAAGTAACTTGTAATCCCGTAAAAAAAATAGCACTTAAACATAATATTGCTGTTTTTCAGCCTGGTAATATTAATCAGGAAACATTGCCCCAACAACTTTCTGCACTTAATGCTGATATTATGGTAGTAGTAGCTTATGGTACAAAATTACCTAAGAATCTACTGAATATTACCCGTTTAGGGTCTATAAACCTGCACTGTTCTCTTTTACCGCGCTGGCGGGGCTCTTCACCAATACAGCAAGCTATTTTAGCGGGAGACCTGTATACGGGAGTAACTATTATCCAAATGAAGGATACAATTGATAGTGGAGATATTCTGAATCAAATTTCTTGTCCCATTGATTCTCTCGATACTAGTGACACCCTTTTAAAGAAATTATCTTTTCTGGGAACCAGAAGTCTATTATCGACGTTAGAACAGTTCGTCCACAATACTATATCTCCAACAAAGCAAATTGAATTAAGGGCCACTTATGCAAAAAAAATTGGTAAAGAAGAAGCATATATAGACTGGAAACTATCTGCTTGTGAAATAGAACGTCGTATTAGAGCTTTTAATCCATGGCCAGGATCCTTTTTTATTATTAATGGAAAATATATTAAAGTATGGAAAGCTTCCATATTGTGGTCATATTTTGATGAGTGTCAATATCAACCGGGTGAAATATTACATGTTAGTAACAATGGTATAAAAATTGCTACCGGAAAAGCAATATTAAATATAGAAAAATTACAATTAGCGGGGAAAAAATCTATGTTAGTGGGTGAATTTCTCAAAGCCCGTCAACACTGGTTTCGTCGCGGATTAATTATAGGATAAATAATTATTATCCTTGGATAATAATCCGTTCATATATCTGACAAGTACATTATTGAGATAATCTTTGAAGTCTCGGATCAATAAGAAAATTACGCAGTTCATAGTCAAACCTCCAAAAAAAAATTTGGAATAACATTAATAATATTAATACTCAATAAGATTGATTATTTATATCTATCAACCAAGTAAAATTATTTTTTGATTTTTAATCTAAAATATTTTAACTGTAATACTCTAACATATATGTTGTGACAATAAATTTTTATAAAAAAAATTATCAGAAAATGAAAGAATTAGGAGATAAATTTATCATAAATAATATCAAAATAGAATGTCCCCGATGTGGTAAAAAAATTTTTTGGGAACCAAAGGAAACTTTTCGTCCGTTTTGTAGTAAACGATGTAAAAATAGTGATTTAGAACACTGGGTGCTAGAATAAAAAATATTGGTGGACATAGATTTCTATCTCACCAAATAAAATTTTCGTCCGTGACATTTTTTATATTTTTTCTGTGAGCCACAAGGACAGAGTTGATTAGGTCCTATTTTTTTGATTGGAGCAATATTCTCACTTTGTTCTGATGAAGTAGACGAGAGTAGTGATAAGGATATTGTTTCAGAAAAAGGTTCTAAGTGATTAAAGTTCATTTTATAAAGTCTACTGACTACCTCATATTTCATGGTTTCTAGTAAAGTAGCAAACATAGCAAATGATTCCCGTTTATATTCTTGCATCGGATCTTTTTGCGCATAACCACGTAAATGAATGCCTTGACGTAGATAATCCATAGCAGCTAAATGTTCTTTCCACAGAGTATCTAATGTTTGTAACATTATATTTTTTTCTAAATTACACATTTTTTCTGGGCTAACTATTAATTTTTTATTGTCATATATTTTCTGCGCATGAAAAATAATTTTTTCACTTATTTCGGTTACGATAATTTTATCATCCTTTTTGATCCATTCAGTGATAGGAAAATCAAGATTAAAATCTCTCTTAAGTAGATCTTCTAATCCAGTAATATTACAGAATTCTTTTAAACAGTTCGCAGGAATATGTCGATTAATAATCGATCTGAACACATCTTCAAATATCCGGTCTATTGTAATACTTATTGCCGGGTTGGCCAGTAACTCATTCCGCTGCGCATAAATCACTTGTCTTTGATCGTTATCCACATTATCGTATTCTAATACCTGTTTACGCAAATCAAAATTTCGACCTTCCACTTTACATTGAGCATGAGCAATAGCTTTAGTTACCCAAGGATGTTCTATAGCCTCTCCCGCTTTAATTCCTAATTTCCGCATTATTCCTACTAGACGATCGGAAGCAAAAATTCGCATCAAGCTATCTTCCAGCGAGAGGTAAAATCTGGAAGATCCAGGATCTCCCTGTCTGCCTGCACGACCTCTGAGCTGATTATCAATTCTCCGAGACTCATGACGTTCAGTCCCTATAATATGTAGTCCTCCTGCTTCTACAACTGCATTATGGCGTTCTTGCCAAGCTTGCTTAATAATATTAATTTTAGCTGGATTATTAATAATTTTAGATTGTAAACTACCTCCTAGAACAATATCTGTGCCCCGACCCGCCATATTAGTAGCTATAGTTACTGAAGACGGTTGTCCCGCTTGTGCAATTATCTCAGCTTCATGAGCATGAAATTTAGCGTTTAATACCTTATGTTTTATGCCGGCTCTACTAAGAGCTCGAGAGATAGTCTCTGATTTTTCAATAGAAATAGTTCCTACCAACACCGGTTGACCTTGAGTAATTCTAAATTTTAAATCCTGAATTATTGCTTCAATCTTTTCTTTTTCACTTAGATATACCAGATCAGGTAAATCTTTACGTATCATCTTCCTGTTAGGAGGAATAACAATAGTATCTAATTGATAAATAGAACGAAATTCAAAGGCTTCTGTATCAGCAGTACCAGTCATGCCCGCTAATTTAGTATATAATCGAAAGTAATTCTGAAAAGTAATAGATGCCATAGTTTGATTTTCATTTTTAATTTTTACTTCTTCTTTAGCTTCTATTGCTTGGTGTAAACCTTCGGACCAACGACGCCCGGTCATAGTACGTCCCGTATGTTCATCTACAATGACTACCTCTTCATCTTTCACAAGATAATCTCTATTACGAATAAATAATGTATGTGCACGCAGAGCCGACGTTACATGCTGCATTAAGATTATATTGGAGGGTGAATAAAGTGACTCTTCTATTTTCATTAGTCCTTCCCTCACTAAAAGTTCTTCTATTAAAATTAGTCCCCGTTCTGTTAAATATACCTGTCTAGTTTTTTCATCTACCGAAAAATGACCTTGTCCTTGGTAAGAATCAGAATCTTCTTTTTCTTGTTGGATTAAGTAGGGAATTAAATTATTAACTTGGACATATAGATCTGAGCGATTATTTTCCATTGGACCAGAAATAATTAAAGGAGTGCGAGCTTCATCAATTAGGATGGAATCTACTTCATCTACTAAAGCATACGACAGTAGTCTCTGGACCTGATTTTGAGTACTAAATGACATATTATCCCGTAAGTAATCAAAACCATATTCATTATTCGTACCATAAGTAATATCCGCAGCGTAAGCGGACTTTTTTTCTGCTGTGTTCATTCCCGGTAAGTTAAGTCCTATAGTGATTCCTAGAAATTCAAATAGAGGACGATTAGTATCAGCATCTCTTTGTGCTAGATAATCATTCACTGTTACAATATGTACTCCTTTTCCAGGGAGAGCATTTAAATAAGCCGGAAGAGTTGCTGTAAATGTTTTTCCTTCACCAGTTCGCATTTCCGCAATACACCCATTATTTAAAACTATTCCACCAAGCAACTGAACATCAAAATGACGCATATTCAATACCCGTTTACTAGCTTCCCTTACAGTCGCAAAAGCTTCCGGTAAAATATTTTCTAGTTTTTCACCTTCCTCCAGGCGTTCTCTAAATAACTTAGTATTTTCTTTTAATGACTTATCAGAAAGCTTAGAGTATTTTTTTTCTAAGTTGTTAATGCAGGCGACTAATTTGGTCATGCGCAATATTATTCGATCATTTCTGCTGCCAAAAATTTTTTTTAATATCTGTAATAACATAGTGAATTAATTCTCTTTATTCTTACTTATGTTTTACTCATCTTTTTTCATCAATGTCATATAAATTTTATTATAATATTTCTGAAAAACGTTATATACTGAGAAAATTTCCATTCTTAGGAAAGAAATTCATTCTTAATGAAGTTAAAAATTATTTTTTATTCTCTAATCAATATTAGATTGTAAAATTATCAACTCCGATTATTAATGGAATATATTTTATGAGATATAGTGCTCCATGTACCCTAAAAAATATTTTTGATAATGCTTGCGATCATAGTATGCTCAAATTTTTACAGAAAAAATCTGCCCAATTAATTTATTTAGATCAGGTAGTAAAATCCGCCCTTCCATTACATTTACATTCTTGGTGTCGCGTGATAAACTTCCATCAAGGAAGATTATCTCTAGCATTTGCTAATGCTCCCGCAATGAACAGATTACGTTATGAACAACGAATTTTAGTTTCCCTTTTACAATCCCTAATTCCATCATTAATAGGAATTGATCTCAGTATTAATCCTTCATTGCCGATTACCAATAATTATCTGTGCTCCACATATTCATCATCATTCAACAAAAATATAATATTATCGCGAACCATAAGTCATCAAAGTGCGGCAATATTGCGTAAAGTAGCTATCAAATGTCCGGAAAAAATAAAATCTGCATTAGAAAGATTAGCATCCTTGGCAACAGACTAACTAGGTGATTAATTATCTATCTCTCCTTATTGAGATATTACGCATATCCTCAGATATCGGGTTCTTAAGATCAGCTAAATTAAGAATTTCTACTAATAATTGAGAAAAATTACAACCTATCTGTTTTGCGGCCATAGGTACTAAACTCTGACTAGTCATACCGGGAGATGTATTTACTTCGAGTAAATAAAATTTACCATCATTTTGCATGATATCAATCCTACCGCATCCACTACAACCTAAAATTTTCCATGCTTTCATTACCAGCTGATTAAAATAACATTGTTGTTCACTGGATAAACCACTAGGACAAAAATATTGAGTGTTAGATGAGCAATATTTAGCTCTGTAGTCATAAACTAGACCGGCGTACTTAATACGAATCTCGGGTAAAATTCGATCTCCTAAAATAACAGCCGTGTATTCAGGACCACTAAGCCATTTTTCTACTAATACCGTATTATCATAATAAAATGCTTGTTTTAAGGCTAATGAAAGTTCCTTAATATGATTAACTTTTGTAATTCCTAAACTTGATCCTTCATGAATAGGTTTTACTATCACGGGCATAGATAAATTTAATATCTCATCTTTTATATTACGATTTAAATAACCTTTGATAAATGCAGATTTATTAATCGTTATCCAAGGAGCTACTGGTAATCCAATTCTTTCCCATACTAACTTAGTATGTAACTTATTTAGACTAATAGCAGAAGCTTTAATACCACTTCCAGTATAAGGAATTCTTAAGTATTCTAGCATACTTTGCAAAACTCCATCTTCTCCTCCACGTCCATGAAGAGCAATAAATACTTTCTGGAATCCATCATTTTTAAGATTAATTAGGGGATAAGATTTAATATCTATTGCAGAGGCACTAATACCAGCATCTTTAAGACCGCTGATTATTGCTTGGCCCGATAGCAAAGATACTTCTCTCTCGGCGGAGTTTCCGCCTAATAATACTGCAATTTTATCACCCATCCAATTAATTCCTGTTGTTATAAAAATATAGAAAATTATTTAGTTCTGTTTAATAAGTTAGTAATAAGAAGATCAGCTATTTCTCTTATATTTCCCGCACCCTGAATTAAAACTAGATCATTATTCTTCAATAATGAAGATAGCAAATTTATCAGAGTAGAATGTGTGGATACAAAAATGGCTTTTATTTGCTTATTCAGACTATTAATAGAATGACAGAGGGCATTACTATTAGCTCCGTTAATGGGAGTTTCACCCGCAGAATAAACTTCTAATAAGAAGAGAATATCTAATTGGGAGAGTACCGAAACAAAGTCATTATAGAGATTACGCGTTCTCGTGTAACGATGGGGTTGAAATATCATTACTAGTCTTTTTTGAGGCCAGCTTATACGAACCGTTTGAATAGTGGCCGCTAATTCCGTAGGATGATGTCCATAATCATCTACTATTAACACACTCCCTGCTTTACCATTAAACTGGTGAAGAAAAAATTCACCAATAAAATCAAATCTGCGCAGTGTACCCGGATAATAGGAGAGGGATTGTAAAATAACCGAATCAGCTATTCCTTCTTCGGTAGCTACAGCAACAGCAGCCGCTGCATTAAGTGCATTGTGACGTCCTGGCGTATTTAAACATATGGAAAAATTCGTTTTATTTTTACGTAATAAAAGAAAATAACTTTTAAGAATTTTTTGTTGATAATGAGTAATCCTAATGTCAGCATCTTCACTGAATCCATACGTTGTAATTTTGATGGTACGCTTAATCTCTGGCCAAATATGTCTAATCAAGATATTATCGACGCATATAATTATATGCCCAGAATCCGGTAAATTATTCAAAAACTTTATAAAAGTTACTTTAAGATTGGATAATTCTCCTTTATAAGTATCCATATGTTCAGTATCAATGTTAGTAATGACTGCTACCATGGGTCGTAAATATAAAAAAGAAGCATCACTTTCATCAGCTTCCAATATTAGATATTTACTAGCTCCTAAATGAGCGGATGTTCCTGTCGCCTTCAATATTCCCCCATTAATAAATGTGGGATCTAATCCTGCTTGGGTGTATATAGTAGCTAATAGAGCAGTAGTAGTAGTTTTACCATGGGATCCAGCAACCGCAATACTATATCGATTACGCATTAACTCGGAGAGCATTTGTGCTCGTCTTATTACAGGGATATGTGCTTCATAAGCAGCCCTTATCTCTGGATTATTATGATCAATAGCTGTGGAAATAACCACTATACATGCTTGTTGTACATGGGAGAAATCATGACTAAAATAAATAGTGACTCCTAGTGATATTAGGTGTTCTGTCATGGCATTGTGTTCCAGATCTGAGCCACTGATTAGATATCCTTCCCGTACTAGTATTTCCGCTAGAGATCCCATGCCCGAACCTCCGATACCTATAAAGTGGATAGATTTTTGTGATGATCTTAATAAAGTCCAATTTAAACGTAGATTTTGAAATTTAGACAATGATTTTTGTAATTATTCCGTATTTGTTAATGACTGTTATTTCTAAGAAAAAAATAGTTATCTTTACTTATGAGTAAGTAGCAGCTCTTTGGATTATATCAGCTATTTTTTCGGTAGCATTCATAATTCCTATTGATCTTGCTAATAAAGCCATTCGTAAGAGTTGTCTTCGATCAAAAGATTCTAACATAGCAGCTACTCTCGAAGCTGTAAAATATGATTGCTTTATAATCTTAGCTGCACCAATATCTTCTAGCAATACTGCATTCCAGTATTGATGTTGATCTTTATGTGGAAAAGGTACAAAAATAGCCGCTAAACCTACCGCAGATATTTCACTTACAGTTAATGCCCCCGATCTACAAATAACTATATCAGCCCAACTATAAGCTTCTGCTATATCAGAAATAAATTCAGTAATTCTATATGAAGTTTTATATGTTTCTTGATACAATTTTATTGTTTGGGTTAAAAATAAGGATCCCACCTGATGCCATAAAGTAATTTTGGATCCCAAAATCATTGCAACTTGTGGAATAATATTATTTATTATTTTTGATCCTTGGCTCCCTCCCATTACTAATACTCTTAACGGACTATTTTCGCGACCTAAAAATCTGACTTCAGGTGAAGGAATAGTTCTAATTTCATTTCGAAGAGGATTACCTACTACCAGAGCATTATTTAAATCTCCTGGAAAACCCTGTAATACATATCGAGATATTTTGGCTAACCATCGGTTTGTTAATCCTGCAATACGATTTTGTTCATGTATAACTATGGGAATATCATATAACCAAGCTGCTAAAATTCCTGCAGCGGAAATATAACCTCCCATCCCTAATACTACATCCGGTTTCCAATTTTTAATTATATTAAAAGATTTAATTAGGGTACCTCCTAATTGGAGAAAACCAGGTAAGTAATACTTAAATTCTTTTTTTCTGATTAAATTCATATTAAGAATTTTAATATCAATATTATGTTGGGGCACTATCCTGGCTTCCATACGATCAGCTGACCCTATCCAGAGAATTTTCCATTGCTGCTTCATAAGATAGTGAGCTATTGCTATTCCCGGAAATATATGTCCGCCTGTTCCACCACCTATTATTAATAATCGATAAGTCAATTCATTCATAGATTTTTATCTATCTAATTTTCTTAGATATGTTGATGATTTTAATTATAGGATATAAATAGGATCCTAGCCGCACTTAAAGGAAATAAAATATTATGTTGGAGAAAAAATTACTTAAATATGGCTCCTGTAATTATCCTAACTCTTTAGCTAAAAAAGTAAATATATTACCACGTTGACGAAAATTAGAATATTGATCTTGACTAGAGCAGGCAGGAGATAAAAGAACCGTATCCCCCGGCTTTAATTTCTTAGCAAGTAAGTACATAGCTTCGATCATAGTATTTGTTTGTATTGTTATCTCGGGATATAATGTTGATAATAGATCTTTATCTCTGCCAAAGCAGTATACTTGTATTCGATCTTGTAAATACTCTTTAAGAGGACTAAAATCGGAAGATTTTCCATCTCCTCCCAAGAGTAAATAAATTATTCCGCTTCTTATTTTTCTAGTTAACTTCAGTGCAGCTATTGTACTCCCTACATTAGTAGCCTTAGAATCATTTATCCATTGAATCCTATTATTTTCCCAAATTAACTGATATCGATGCGGCAACCCAGTAAAATTAGAAATAGTTTTTAAACTCACAGCCCGGGATACTCCTAACATGTCTGCTACTGCTAGGGCGGCTAAAACATTCATGTAATTATGCTCACCTAGTAACCTGATATTCTTTGTATTTAACAATTTGTTACCATCTACATATAGACAAACACTACCCGACGAAGATTTATCTAGATAATAGTTACCTTTAGTACTGCCAAAACTTACATATTCTTGGAAAGAACTTCGTTTAGGGTGTGTGTTCTTATCTTCTGCATTATAAATACAAACGTCAGATTGTTCATAAATGCGTAATTTTGTATCACGGTAATGATTAAATCCAAGAGGGTAACGATCTAGATGATCTTCACTAATATTTAAAATAGTTGCGGCTACAGTCTGCATACTCTGTATCGTTTCTAGTTGAAAACTAGAGATTTCTAATACATAAAGTTCATAGGGTTTGAGTAAAAGTTTAAGAGCTGGTAACCCAATATTACCCCCTAGCCCAGTATAATATCCATAAGAGCTAGCTATATCTGCAATTAAAGTGGACACAGTGGTTTTACCATTAGTACCAGTAATCGCCACAATAGGAAATCGAGCTTCTCGACAAAATAATTCAATATCGCTGACTATTTCTATACCATTAGCTAATGCTTCTTGAAGAAATGGATGCATGATACTGATTCCCGGACTTAATACTATCATATCCGTGGACTGTAACCATTTTCTGTTTAAAAAATCACAATATTCTACTTTTTTTGGTAACTTATTAACTTCGGGGAGATAAGATCTAGTATCTATCACGCGAGGTAATAGATCCCGCGATAAAAAAAAATCAATACATGAGAGTCCGGTTATCCCTATTCCAATTATGAGAATCTTTTTTTTTTATAATTCATTTAAGGTACCTTCACGAACGTTGATATTCCTATAAAAATCATTATTAAAGATAAAATCCAAAATCTTACGATAATCCGAGGTTCCGGACATCCTTTCAATTCATAATGATGATGTAGTGGAGCCATAAGAAAGAAGCGTGTTCCTCGTAATTTAAACCATCCGACTTGAATAATGACTGAAATAGTTTCTATAACAAATACTCCACCCATGATAAATAACAATAATTTCTTTCGTAAGAGTACTGCAATTATTCCTAATAAACCTCCTAATGGCAGAGATCCAACATCTCCCATAAATATTTGAGCAGGATATGTATTAAACCACAAAAAACCTAATCCTGCTCCCATAATGGCAGTACAAACTATTACTATTTCACTAGCATCCTGTAAGTAAGAAAGATGCAGATAACTTGCCAAAGTTACATTACCAGTCGCCCATGATATTAAAGCAAAACCGGAAGATACCAATACTAGGGGCATAATAGCTAATCCATCTAAGCCATCGGTGAGATTTACCGCATTGCTCGTCCCAATAAGAACAAAATAAATCATTAAAAAATATATTATTTCCATGGAAGGAAAAAAATTACTTAAATCAGGATACATTATATTCTGTATTGGAATTTTATTTTTATCAATCCACCATATCAATACAATTATTATACCTGTTATTATAGATTGCCAAAAATATTTCCATCGGGCACTTAACCCTTGGGTATTACGACGTGATAGTTTTCGGTAATCATCAATAAATCCTATAATTCCATAGCCTATTAATACAAATAATATACACCAAATATAAGAGTTAGATAACTGCGTCCAAAGTAATACGGTAAGGAGAATAGATATTAAAATTATCGTTCCTCCCATAGTAGGGGTACCGTACTTATTTAAATGAGTCTTAGGACCCTCCCTACGGATAATTTGATTAAGATTTAATTTTTTTAATTTTTTTATAAATGCTGGCATCATAAAAATAGGAATAAAGAAGGCGGTCAGAAAACTAAAAATAGATCTAAAATTTAGAAAGGTGATATTTTCTCCATGTGTAATTTTGGTCAGTATCCAGAATAACATAAATGTTACTTATTATTTTAAGGTCTCGATAATATAATCCAGAACAGCATTCCGAGAACCTTTTATTAAGATCGTTATTTTATTATATGCTTGAAGCAACATTTTTAGTCGTTTACTTAATTTCACTGGATTATCAAAATGTTCTCCACTCGAATGAAAACGACTAATATTTTTGCTCAATGTTCCGATGCTAATCACTTTATTAATTTCTGCTATATTATGTACTGTAGCTCCTACTCTCTGGTGATATTTAACACTATGCACCCCTAATTCAGCCATGTCTCCTACTACCATCACTAAATATCCAGGCATTTTAGCTAAAGTCAAAGCTGCAGCATTCATAGATGCAACATTAGCATTATAGCTGTCATCTAACAGTAACTTATTTTTATCTTTATCTAAAAACACTGGATACATTCGTCCCGGAAAGGCTTGGACCATAGATAATCCCTGTCTAATTTTTGATAATGGTACTTGCACTGCCGTAGCTAAAGCTGTGGCTGCTATAGCATTCGCAATATTATGCATACCTAACAATGACAGATGCACATCCACTACTCCTACCGGAGTATGGATGGTAAAGGAAGTACTAAAAGAATTTAAAATAATATTAGAAGAAAAAAAATTACTATTACTTTTTTTCTTCATAGAGAAACGCCATAATACCTTATTACGAAGACTTTTTTTCCAAATAGGAAAATAATCATTATTTTCATTATTAATAATAGCTATTCCATTATTTTTTAATCCCGTAAATATTTCTCCTTTGGCTCGTGCTACCCCTCTCAAAGATCCAAAATACTCTAAATGTGATAACGATATATTGTTTACTAATACCACTTCCGGTTTTGTTAACTTTACTGTATAAGAAATTTCATTTGGGTGATTAGCGCCTAATTCAATAACACCAAAAGCATATTTTTGATTCAATTTTAACAATGTTAATGACACACCTATTTTATTATTCATATTGCTAAAAGTAGATAGTGTCGGTCCACATTGACTTAATATAACATGCAACATTTCTTTAACTGTAGTCTTGCCACAAGATCCAGTTAATGCTAATATTTTAGTGCTATTGAGCTGTTGTCGAATACCCGACGCTAGTTTGCCTAGAGCTACGCTAGTATCAGATACGATAATTTGTGGTAAATTGATAGTTAAAATACGACTCACCACTACTGCCTTAACACCATTATTTTTAATACTTTCAGTAATAAAATTATGCGCATCAAAATTGTTTCCTTTTAATGCAATAAAAAGAGCAGATGTTGCAGATTGTCGTGTATCAGTTAATATTGTATATATATAGTAACTTTTACTAAGAGGACAACCCATAATTTTTCCATCAATAATATTAGCTATTTGAAATAATGAAAGAGGTATCATTATTTTATTTTTTGTAAAGTCTTGTTACTAGCGCCAAATCAGAATAATTAATCCGTTGATTTTTCACTAACTGATAATTTTCATGACCTTTGCCACTTATCAAGATAACATCATCTTCATCTGCTAATTGAAGTACTCTGTTTACGGCTAAGGCTCGATTAGGTATAATCTCAATCTTTGATGATAAATTCATTCCTCTTAAAATATCATTTATAATAACTCTCGGATCCTCATTACGAGGATTATCATTAGTTATGATGATTTTATCAGCTAAATTTTCAGCAATGCTTCCCATAAGAGGACGCTTTCCTTGATCACGTTCTCCTCCACAACCAAAAACACACCATAAGTACTTACATCTGATCTGCATTCGGGTAGATATAAGCGCATGTTTCAAAGCATCAGGGGTATGTGCATAATCTATAATTACTTTCGGTTTTCCCTTCACATGAAACATATTCATTCGTCCCTTCACTGGTTTTAAAGAAGTACATGTCTCTATCAATTGATCTAGTGAGTAACCTAATGTTAATAGAGTAGTAAGTGCTAATAATAAGTTGCTTACATTGAAATATCCAATTAAATGACTTTTGATGTGACCATTTCCCCAAAAAGATTGGAATCTAATTTGAGTTTCTTGATAATTAAAAAAATTAATTTGAGTTGCCTTAAGCCATCTCCTTCTTTTATAACTGTGTTGATTAATAGAAACTATTACCGCATCTGGTAATAGAGATAACCAAGATCGTCCAACTTCATCATCGCCATTAATGATAATATTTTTAGTCTCATGTTCGGAGAACAATAACCATTTTGCTTTTTTATAAGATTCCATAGTGCCATGATAATCGAGATGATCACGACTTAAGTTAGTGAATACTACAGCTGCAAAGGGAACTGATGTTACGCGATGTTGAGATAAACCATGCGAAGAAATTTCTAGAGCGGCAACTTTGCTTCCTTGTTCAACTAACGAGTTTAATATTTTTTGAATTTCTACTGCTGACGAAGTAGTATTTTTCGTATTAAAAATATGTCCATATAAACCGTTACCTAATGTTCCCATAATGGCACTTTTTTTCCCAAGTAATTGTACCCATTGTGCCACTAAGTTTGTAATCGTGGTTTTACCATTAGTACCTGTAACGCCCACTATAGATAATTTTTTACCTGGATGACCATAGTAACGAGCTGCGATCTCCGAAAGATGATGAGATAAATTTTTTAAATATATGATGGGAATATTCTTATTATGGACGGATAAAATTTCACTATTGTTAGTACGGTTCATCTCTGCTTCCGTAATAATCGCTTGTCCTCCTTGCGCGATAGCTTGGGAAATAAACTGACGTCCATCTAGTAAATATCCAGGGAGAGCAACAAATAAATCGCCGGGTTTTACTAATCGGCTATCTAGTTGAATTTCCCGGATAAAAACATTTGGCACTGAACTTATCCATGGTGCCAATAAGTAATCTAAAAAATGGTTATTTATCACTAATATTTCATTAGGTAGGGTTATTGTTAATACTATTAAAGTAACTGTTACTGGATCCAGAGTAATTATTGTTAATAATAATTTATTATTTATAGATATCTTTTTGAGAATATTTTCTTGAAAAGAAACATTTTCTTTTTTTAAGTTTATTACGACTTCTTTCATAAAAACTTATTAAGTTAATATAATAGCAGAATTCTGGGAGAAACATTTTTATTAATTTTTATCTCCTTTAACTGTTCTCTAATTACTCACATTCTCAGTTTTTCTGCGCTGCGTAATATTGCACTCCGGGCTCTATGGTTCATAGCTATCTCCATTCTACTAGGCTTTATTTTACCAACTGCTTTCAATAAATAACCATCTGAGCAAATCAATATTCCGGAATTACGATTTTCGTTAATTAAATATCCTGAAGAATTATTATCTGAAACTAAACAGCACGTACTATGGTTCCGAATAAAAAACTTTACCAAACGATCTTCTAAAGAATGAAAACTAATCACGCATAAACGTCCGCTAGAACGCAGACATTTTAAAGATCCTTCTAAGCCTTTTCGTAGTTCTGTAAGTTCGTTATTGATGAATATTCGAATGGCCTGAAAACTTCGTCGAGCGGGATGTTTTTTAATAAATTTTTTATGAGAAAGAGATGTTATAACTTCTACTAATTCCTTTGTTCGTGTAATAGGAGAATTATTACGTCTTTTTATGATCGCACGAGCAATGCGTCGGGCAAATCGTTCTTCTCCGTAATTTTTCAAAACTACAGTAATATCATGTTCAGTAGCATTAAATAACCAGGCAGCAGCTGATAAGCTTTGCGTAGGATCCATTCTCATATCAAGGGGTCCATCGTTCCAAAAAGAAAATCCCCGCTCTACATTATTTATTTGTTCTGAAGACAGACCTAAATCTAAGAGTATTCCATCAATGCGTCCTATTAATTGTCTTTTCTCCATATATGATGATATACGTGAAAAACAACCGTGGATGATAGTTAAACGTTGATCATTCATACCTTTCGAAGCTTCTATGGCTTGAGGATCTCGATCTATAGCATATAATTTTCCTGCAGAAGATAAACGATTTAATATCATTCTAGCATGTCCCCCACTGCCAAAAGTACAATCTATGTAGATCCCATTATCTTTTATATTAAGAGCATTCACGGCTTCATTGAGAAGCACCGGATTATGTTTGATCCAATTGGGCATAGATTTTTATCTCTCTTTTCGACGGGGTTTTTGAAAAATAGAAGAAAATACTTATTCATTAATTGTTCCCGACCTATTTTATTCTGATAAAATTGCATTATACATCTTGATCCTCTGCTCGAGAATACGATCTTAATGGAATATTATATAATGAATGTAATAAGAACAATTTCTTTTCCATATCATAGCTATCGGATAAAAGATACCATAATTTCGTGTAATTATAGAAGATAATAATCTTCCAATTATTTTTTTTAAGATATTAACTCTTAGCCTAAAATTTAGCTCATGAATATAATAATCAAAAAAAGTATTATTTTGTTTTTACTGGTAGTAGGATTGACATCTTCTTCTCTAAATATAGAAGTAGGATTTTCGCCGGATATTTCCGCATCAAAACTTATTTTACAGTCCATCTCTCAAGCTCATCATAAAATTGATATAGCGGCTTATTCTTTTACTAGTAAACCTATAAGTTTAGCGTTACTTGCAGTTCAGAAACGGGGGGTAATAATTAGAATTATTGCAGATCACAAAGCTAACAATAGATATACTGCTCTTACTTTTTTAGCAAACCATGGAATATCAATAAGATTAAATAATAATTATGCTATTATGCATAATAAATTTATGATTATAGATAATCAAATAGTCCAAACGGGCTCCTATAATTATACAAGAGCCGCGGCTAAACAAAATGCGGAAAATGTTATTATCTTATATAATGCACCTTATATTGCTTTACAATATGAAAAAGAATTTAAACAACTCTGGGAGGAATCATCAGTTTTACAAACACAACATTAATTATTTTTATTAAATTCTTATCTGAAACCAATTTTCGAAAAAATTATTTTTTTTGTAATATTCTTTTTATAACTACATAATTTTTATCACCGAAAATATTCTTTCGAAGCAAATGAATTCTTACCAAAGAAATAATTTTTCTCTTAGAGAGAACTACCATTTTCTACTTTTAATAAGTTCTCAATATCTTCAAAGGCAATTATTCAAATTATGAATATTATCAAAATACTTATCTTCATCCTCACTTTTTTGTGCCATCAGAAAATTTCTGCACGTCCAATATTAATTGATAGAATTTCAGTAATTGTAAATAATCAAGTAATATTGCAAAGTGATATTGACTATATAATTCATTTTTTAAAACCGTGGTCTAACATAGATTCACAGCGAATAGTGAAAGAACTTATCCTTAATACAGTATTATTGCCGGTAATCCAAACAGATAATACTAAAGTCAGTGATGAAGATATTCATACCACTGTTATGACTAATATCAATCAATATGCTGTAGACTTCCATCTGTCATCAAATAATTTATTATATGTCTTTTTATTTGCTAACAAAAAAATAGACTATCAGTCATTTCATAATGAAATTAGTTACGAAGTAAGATTTAATCATATAATGAATTCTGTTCTAAACGAGAGAATATTAGTTACGCCATCACAAGTTAATGCCTTCTTAAAAAAACATTTTAATATTCTTCATCCTTTTCTATTGACCGAATATCAACCAAAAAATAAAAATGAAAACTTATTTTTAACTGAAATGTATGTCCGCCACATTCTGATCAATTCTCCTCTCATTACTAATAAAAAATCTTCCGAAATCTTGAGAATAATTGTTGAAAATCTAAAAATAGGAAACATGAATTTATCTCGGAATAATAAAAAATCAGATGAACAGTTAGAGTGGATATTACCTCAGAGATATCATTCTTCTTTAAGAAGTGCTCTGTTAAAATTATCACTTAATGAAATTAGTCCACCCATCTTTAATGAAGATGGATGGCACTTACTTCAGTTACTTGAAACTCGAAAAATTCTACATCATAAAGATAGTATCTTTCAAGAAGAATCTTGGCAAATATTAGAGAATTTAAAAATAGCTGAAGAAACCTCCTCTTGGATCCAACACCAACGTAATCATGCTTATATAAAAATAATATCTACTTAAATTAATAAGGTGAGAATATTATTCTCTCTTTTTTTTGGTACTTAGATATATATTATTATTATTTCCCTAAAAAAATAATTTTCGAATAATCATAATTGATGAGACTGGTTATTCTGATACCAGAAAATGGTAAACATCATTGTGGATAATAATGATGAGTTAATTTTCTTGACTTTTTTAGCTATTAAATAGGTGTGAAAATAATATTTTCTCCCATAATCAGTTGGTGTAAAAGAATTTTTCTTGCAAATTCCTGGCAGGATTATTTGTGAAAGAACAGAATCTCTGCTAAGATAATAGCTTCATTTGATCATAGTTTTCTTTAAACTAGGAATAGTTATTATTCCCTATTCTAAAATTTAAGATCATTGATCATTTATTAAGACATAGATGTTAGTATGTTCATAATATTTATCCAATGAATAATATCTAATTAACCATTCTAATGTGCACCAGCAAATATCTATCTACTGCTCGCAAGAGATGGGGACAATATTTTCTTCAGGATAACATAATTATTAATAATATAATCTGTGCTATTGCTCCGCATTTTAATCAGGCTTTAGTAGAAATTGGTCCTGGAAGGGGATCTTTAACTAATCCTATTAGTCAATATGTAGAAGAACTTACCGTAATAGAGATAGATAAAAATTTATCTTTTTTATTACAGAATCAAGATAGTTTAAGAAATAAATTAACTATTTATTGCCAAGATGTTTTAACTTTTAATTTTTATGAACTTGCACAGAAGAAAGGTCAATTGTTACGTGTATTTGGCAATATTGCTTACAACATTTCCACTCCCCTGTTATTTAAACTATTTCAGTTTATCAATATTATAAAAGACATGCATTTAATGTTACAAAAAGAAGTAGTAAACCGTATAGTAGCTGGTCCGGGAAGTAAGGATTATGGTCGTTTAAGTGTTATGTCACAATATTACTGTCAAGCTGATTCTCTTATGGAAATTACTCCCCAATCATTTATACCCAGACCTAAAGTTCATTCCGCCTTATTACGTCTTGTTCCCCATAAGATTATGCCTCATGGAGTTAAAAACGTGCAAAGTTTATCTCTCATTACAAAAAGAGCTTTTAGTCAACGGAGAAAAATTTTACGAAACAGTCTGAAAGATTTAGTTCCCATGGACATCCTTCATAAATTAGACATTGATTCTCAATGGCGGGCCGAAAATGTCTCGGTTGCTCTTTATTGTCGTCTGGCTAATTGGTTGACTTACAATAATTTTAAAAAAATTTTAGAGAACAATAATACTTCCTTTTTATATGAAACGAAGTAAAAGAGTGACTGATCCTTATTTTTTTTACTAAAATGAAGTGGTCAGCATCTCTTCTGAGAACAAAAAAATGATCACTAGAGGATAAAATAAAAAATGGCTACCTATTTACTGGGAGATATTCATGGATGTTATGCAGAATTATGTACGATCCTGAAGAAAGTATCTTTCTGTCCTCTAAAAGACACTTTGTGGCTTACAGGAGATTTAGTTTCTAGAGGTCCCAAGTCATTACAAGTACTTAGATATATACGATCCTTAGGAACCCGAGTTAGATTAGTTCTAGGTAACCATGATATAAAATTTATTTCCATATATAATGGTATCACTCGCCCCCAGTTATCGGATAATTTGACCGAGCTACTAGAAGCGCCCGATGCAGAAGAGCTAATGGAATGGTTACGTCTTCAACCTTTATTACAAATAGACGAAAATAAAAAAATTGTTATGTGTCATGCAGGATTTTTTCCCCAGTGGAATTTAGAGACGACGAAAAATTATGCTAAAGAAGTGGAATTAATGTTGTCAAGTAGTGATTACTTAAAGTTTCTTCAGATGCTTGATCAGAACGCTAATAGGGAATATTTAAAGTATGAAAATTCTACCCTGAGTAATTTTGTTAGATTAGTATTTATAACTAATGTTTTTACACGTATGCGGTACTGTTTACCTAATGGTACATTAGATTTATCGTGCAAAGTTGCACCACCTTTAGCTAAAAAAACATTAGTGCCGTGGTTTAATATTCCTCGAACTAAAAAATTTAGTAACGTTAGTTATACCATGGTATTTGGTCATTGGGCTTCTTTAACAGGTCAGTACACTCCTGACGGTATTATGGCTCTAGATACAGGTTGTTGCTGGGGTGGTAATCTAACTATGTTCTGCTGGGAAGATCATTGTTACTTGAGCCATTCTTGTACTAACAAGAGATCTAATGGTTAGATTAACTAATCTGTGAGGAATCTGGTAATTCAGCATAATTATCAAAACGTGACCATTGACCATTGAATCTTAATTTAAGAGAACCAATTGGACCATTCCGCTGTTTTCCAAGAATAATTTCGGCTATTCCTTTATTATCGCTATTTTCATTGTACACTTCATCTCTATAAATAAACATAATTAAATCCGCATCTTGCTCAATAGATCCTGATTCTCGTAAATCTGAGTTCACAGGACGTTTATTAGCTCTTTGTTCTAATAAACGATTAAGCTGCGATAATGCTACTACTGGTACTTGTAACTCTTTTGCCAAAGCTTTTAAAGATCTAGATATTTCTGAAATTTCGAGAGTACGATTTTCATACAATGCAGGTACCCGCATAAGTTGTAAGTAATCGATCATAATGAGACTAAGACCTTTTTGTTCTCTAAAAACCCGACGAGCTCGAGAACGAATTTCGGTAGGAGTCAGACTAGAAGAATCATCTATATACATATTGCGTTTCTCTAGGAGAATATTGATAGCTCCAGAAATACGAATCCATTCATCATGAGCCAATTGACCACTCCGCAGTCGGGAATGATCGATTCGAGAGAGGGAGGATAGCATTCGCATCATAATTTGATCTTGCGGCATTTCCAAACTAAATATTAAGACCGGCTTATCTTGGATTAAAGCTGCATTTTCACAAATGTTCATTGCAAAGGTGGTTTTACCCATAGACGGACGGGCAGCAATAATGATTAAGTCGGATTTTTGTAATCCCGAAGTTTTCTGATCAAGATCATGATAACCGGTAGAAATACCAGTCACCACATTATAGGGGTGACGGTAAATAGATTCAATACGAGTTAAAGTGGATTCCAAAATTTGTTCTATTCCTTTAGGACCAGCTTCTCTCGATCTCTTATCGGCTATCTGAAAAACTCGAGATTCTGACAGATCTAGTAAATATTCCGTACTGCGTCCTTGTGGATCATAACAATCCTCGGATATTTTATGTGCGACTGAAATCATATCTCGCACCAGTGCTCGATCGCGTACAATATCAGCATAAGCATTAATATTAGCTGCACTGGGAGTATTTTTAGATAGTTCAGCAAGATAAGCAAAACCTCCTACTGGTTCTAACTGACCCTTTTGGTTGAGAGCTTCAGATAAAGTTATTAAGTCAATAGGATGATTTTTTTCAATGAGACGGTGCATTTCATTAAAAATTATACGGTGAGGACGACTAAAAAAATCACTAACTACTAATCTATCTACTATTTTTTCCCATCGATTATTCTCTAACATTAAACCGCCCAACACCGACTGTTCTGCTTCTATAGAATGAGGGGGAATCTTCAGAGCTTTAGTTTTACGATCACCTAATTGGATGTAATTGTTTTTTTCTGCCATAATATATTGGTACCGAAATAAATATGTTTCTTTTTATGTTTTTAGTGCTGCAGAGCATGCATGAATAACGAAATAATCTTGCCCTCGTTAATCATTACTTGATAAAGTATTCAATACTACAAATTTTTTTACTTAAATGATAAGATTTAGATTTTGAATCGGGTCTGAAGTTATTTCAAAATTATTTAATATGTCTTAATTTTGACTATCCTAACCAACAAATAAAAATATTTTTGATGGCAAAGAAAAAAAGATAACAAAAATCAACATTTTTATCTCTCTGACTCAAATTCAGTGGAAATATAGTTCTTCCTGTTGGAATTAAAAGAATAATTATACGAATAAAAAATTTATTTTTATTTAGTTAATTATTAATATCTGCTTACACGTTATCCGAGTTAATTCTCCATTAGAATAATATAATTCAATAATAATTATGTGAATTATTATTTTTCATGAATCAATAATACACTCAAAATTTTACTTCTAATTCTAGTTTAGAAAAAGTATTATCTCCATGACTATATAGCTTACTGCTCATCCGACAGAGAATAACATAAGAAGATTTACATCTTGTTATAAAATATTTTCCTCTGATCAAACTTAAATTCTCTATCCTTAAGCATGATAAGGATATTTTACATTTCACATAGATATCAGATATACTAGAAAAGTTGGTACACGATATTTAGAGTAACATTATTTTTTATTGAAGGATATATTACATATCATAAAAATTAATTACATTATTTTTATATTATTATGGGAGACAATAATATGGCTAGTAGGGGTATTAATAAAGTAATTTTAATAGGATACTTAGGTCAAAATCCAGAAGTAAGATATATGCCTAATGGATCCGCAGTTACTAATTTCAATTTAGCTACTTCTGAAAGCTGGCGAGATAAACAAACGGGAGAAAATAAAGAAAAAACCGAATGGCATCGAATAGTTTTATTTGGTAAAATAGCAGAAGTAGCAGGTGAATTTCTGCACAAAGGTTCACAAGTTTATATTGAAGGAACATTGCAAACGCGTAAGTGGCAAGATAGTAGTGGTCAAGAAAGATATACTACAGAAATTATTGTGAATATTAGTGGTACTATGCAAATGTTAGGAATACGTCCTAGCAGTAAAATATCCGTAAGTAAAGAACCTCATAATGATTGGCAATTACAATCTCCCACCCCATTCTCAAGTACTAAAAATAAATTAGATAATACAACTTTATTGAAAATGCCAAAAAATTCAGATTCTTCACCAGAAGAAACTGACTTAGAATTTGATGATGATCTGCCATTTTAAACTAAACGATAAAAATTAAGTAGTAATCTATTCTCTTAGGATCTTGCGACCCTTTACCTTTCTTATCTGGACAATCGTAAGATAACAATTAGGCTGTTATTAGTACTAATTACTTTGACCACCCTTATAATATCCCCCTTTATCAAAAGAGACCACTGAATTATGTAGTGAACAAGATATCTCTTTCTGGATAAAGAGTGTTCCTAATAATGTGGCACATGAAGTAGATTAAATTATTAATCAGGTCCATACGATCCATAATACCATCATGGAAATTTTTTTTAATATTTTAATAATGATACTGGTAGTGTCAGTTTCAGGAATGGCACAACGATTTATACATTATCAAATGCCATTACCATTATTACAGATTGCGGCTGGTACAATTATGGCCTGTCCTAGTTTTGGGTTACATATTGATTTTGATTCAGAATTATTTTTGATTTTTTTAGTTCCTCCTTTGTTATTTGTAGATGCATGGAAAATTCCTGCTAGTGAATTTATGCAACATAGACGAGAAATCATAGGATTAGCATTTGCTCTGGTAATAGTTACCATTGTTGGGATAGGTTATCTAATTTACTGGCTTATACCAGGAATAAATTTAATATCGGCATTTTGTTTAGCATCGGTCTTATCCCCAACCGATGCTGTTGCCTTAACTAGTCTAGTTGGAGAAGGTAGAATTCCAAAAAAAATCATGGCTATTTTACAGGGTGAAGCTTTAATGAATGATGCTTCTTCGCTGGTAGCTCTGAAATTTACAGTAGCAATGGCTGTAGGAGAAATGCAATTTTCCGTGTCTGATTCGATGTGGGAACTTATTAAAGTTTTTTTTGGGGGTGTAATAGCAGGCATTACTATAACTTTACTGTATGGTAAAACTCTGCATTTTATGAGTCGCTGGAGCTATGATGATCCAGTAACTCAAATTATTTTTTTGTTATTATTACCTTTTGCTACTTCTTTAGTAGCAGAAAATGCTGAACTTTCAGGAATTTTAGCAGCTGTTGCTGCTGGGATGACTGTTTCTAGATCTGGGATGATTCGTCATGCTCCTCTTCCTCTCCGTTTACGGGCTCATAATGTTTGGATGATGTTAGAATCTCTTTTTAATGGCACAGTCTTTGTTTTACTAGGATTACAGTTGCCGAGAATAATAAAATTTTTCATGATTCAAATTCAAACAGATAGTAACGATAGTAAAATGCAATTTTGGATGCCATTTTTATATGTAGTCCTAGTGTATATGGCATTAGTTATTGTCAGGTTGATCTGGTTATTAATTATGCGATATATTAGTAGGTTTTTTTTAACCAAAAATCCTCTAGAATTTGGAAAATATACATGGCGAGACTTATTAATTGCTTCTTTTGCTGGAGTAAGGGGAGCTATTACTCTAGCCGGAGTATTATCTATACCTACTTTCATACATTTTAATCAAGAATTTCCTGCTCGTAATGAATTAATTTTTTTGGCTTCAGGAGTAATTATATTTTCATTGATGATAGGAATGATTGTTCTTCCATTTTTATTACGAGGAGTTTCATTAAGAGATAAATTTAATCTTAATCGGGAAATACAGCAAGCACGTTCTCTGATGGCAAGTGTAGCCATAAAAAGCTTATATAAAATGGAAGAAAGACTAACTTATGATACTACTAAAGAAAATATTGATACTGAATTAGTTCAGGAAGCTAGTTCGCGTGTAATAGGTTATATGCGTCGTCGGCTTCTAGATGACGAGGGTAACACTAATATTGAACAAGTACTTTTTGTGGATGATTTGGAACGACGTTTTCGATTAACGGGAATTCGGGCAGAGCGCGGAGAGGTTTTTCATTTACGAGCTACTAAACAAATCAGCGATGAAACTATGCATAAATTATTATATGAACTAGATTTACAAGAAGAATTGTTAAAAGAATAAAAAGATTTCTTCATGGAACATTTTATATGTTAAAGACTCTTTTCTATAATATATTTCATCAATTTTCTTACTGCTCTGGCTCGATGTGAATAAGTACTTTTATAAGAGCTATCTAATTCTGCCAGTGTTTTATTACATCCGTTAGGAATAAACATGGGATCATAACCAAAACCCTCATCTGGATATAGATCCAAGCTACATATTTTTCCATTCCATGTTGCTTCAAACTTTTGGTATTTATTAAGCTGGTATTGATAAACCAAAACACAGCTATATTTAGCGGGTGTAAAAGTTAATTTTTTTTTTAATAAAAATTTTCTTAATTTATTACAATTATCTTTATCATTGGTATTAGATCCCGCGTATCGATTAGAGTAAATGCCGGGTAAATTACTAAATTCAGTTAATTCCATTCCAGAATCATCCGCCAGTACAGGTAAGCGATAATATTGATAAACAATATTAGCCTTAATTAAAGCGTTATCTAAATAACTACTTCCTGTTTCGGGAATGATACCAATATCTTTAGCAAGATGAGTAGTGAGTAATGTTATAGGATAATTACTTTTATTGATGAATTGAAGAAACTCCCTCTCCTTATATTTATTATTAGAAGCTAACAGCATTTTATACATAAGAGGTTAATAAATAAAAAAATTTTTTTTGATAATTACTAAAATTAGTCATTTAGGAAACAGACTCTCTCTGAGAGAGAGCCTAATAATTTAGATTATAACTCCATCTTAATTTATTAGCCACTACTGAAGAATTGACATAATTACATCTAATGTCTAAGAAAAATAAAATTCTAATCTTTTTTATCCAAAAAAAATCACTTTAACACATGCAAATATTTTTTTATAGTTAAAATAGAACACTTTTTTCACTAATTAGCCACTCCTAATAATTTTATCATTTTTCCGATAGGAAAATATTTCTTGAAACCAGAAAGAAAATTTTGCTATACCGTAAAATATAATATCCATTAAGAATGGAATAGGATTTTTTATATTAAAGATAATAATATTATTGTTCAAGTTTTAGAAATTTCAAAATTTTCGATATTAATAATTATTAATTATTGAATAATTATTTATTGAAATGATAGAAAAAAAAGTATTTTGAAAAGAAGATAAGTAAAAATTTTACTATAAAGATGATTCATTATATAAATTTATAAATTTCTTAACAAAAATTAACTATTTTTTTATGTTAAAAACATAAGCTAATTTTTATTAGTAATGTCATATAATATTAAATAAATGATAATTTAGAACATTTTTCCTTCTTATCGGATCGAGAAGTGACTCACCAGATCTAAAATAGAGATCTTTTCTGGGGATAGGATAGAAAAATTAGGCATAATAAAACAAAAAAATTAAAGGTAAAATTATTCAGAATTATAAATAGGAGAATGTTTTATTTATCTGGATATCAACTAGACTGAATCAATTTTCCTCTAATAATGACAGAACCCTATCGTCATAAGATAAAACTGCTATAATAATAATCTTCTGATTAAAAATATGATTTTTATCTCTCTTGAGGGAGGCCGGTAAATAATATTTATTACTCTTTTTCTTGCTATAATCTCTAGTTAGATTAAATCTAATTCTTTTACGTCGCAATAAACTTAATTCCTTTGTAATAACAAAAAAAGTAGAGAATTAGGAATTAAAAAAGAAAATATCTAAATTTTAGATAAAAAATTAAGAAATATTTTTATTAGACCCTGTCTATCTCTACTACAGTGAATAATATAAATGTAATTCGCAGGATTACCCTAGCGAACAACAAAAACGTTAATAGCTTAAAGCTAAAAGCTTTATATTCGATTGTGGATAAGAATGAGGCACAAAATGAAAAAACAACTAGCTATTACATTTACAGTAGTGGCACTAGCAGTATATAGTGGTATAGCAAGTTCTGCTGTTCCAGAGAATACTTGGTATACAGGCCCTAGATTAGGATGGTCTCAGTACTCCAATCCCGGTTATCATGGAAATGGTTATATTAAGAATGATGGTCCTACATATAAAAATCCACCGGCCTTCAGTTCTATTTTTGGCTATCAGGTTACTCCTAATGTAGGATTGGAATTGGGTTACGATTGGCTAGGTCGTATGCAGAACCAAGGAAAGTTAATTAAGGGATATTTCAAAGCTTATGGAATTGAACTTACCACTAAACTTAATTATCCGATTACCGATAAATTTGATATATATACCCGTGTAGGAGGTATGATTTGGAGAGCAGATTCTTCCCAAGACAATCCTGTCTGGGGACATATCCATGACTATCAAAATGGTTTGACTCCTTTAGGAGCCATAGGGGTTGAGTATGCGTTATCTAAAAAAATCGTTACTCGTTTAGATTATCAGGTGGTAAATAAACTAGGAGATTTACATACCGTAGGGACTAATCCTGACAATAGTATTCTAAGCTTAGGTATTACTTACTATTTAAATCATAACGTTGTAGAACCTGAACTACCAATATCAAGCACATATGAAAAAATGATCCGTCCTGAATTGGACAATAAACATTTGAGTATCAACTCTGATATTTTATTTAAATTTGATAAATTTGATCTTACCACAGCAGGCAAGCAACAACTAAATGAATTATATTACAATATTAAAGCTTTTGATTATAAAAATAGTAGTACTATCAGAATAGTAGGTTATTCTGACCGTATCGGCTCCGGTGAATATAATCAGATATTATCTGAAAAAAGAGCTCAATCTGTAGCTAATTATCTAATCGCAAAAGGAATTGACTCTGACAAGATCTATATACAAGGTAAGGGTACACTAAATTCGATAACCGGAAAAAATTGTGATTTTATCCACCATCATTCCTCCATATTAATTCGTTGTTTAGCGCCAGATCGTCGCGTAGAAATAGAAGTTAACGGTATTAAAAATATTAATATAACAAAACTAGATATTTAATATCTAGTCTAATAACTTCATAAAATTGCCCCCGAATTTGTCGGGGGCTTTCATGACAATTGAAAAAAAATAGCTATTTTAATTAATTACGATAATAAATCAACTGTAATTTTTTATAAAAATTATTTTCAATTCTTTCCATTTTATTTTTAATATAAGCTATCAAACATTCTGTTTGAATTTTATTCTTATTACTAGTATTTAATAAAAATTACATGATGATTCCTCCGGTTTAGGCTAGCAATAAAAATTAAGTTTATTGACTATTTTTTTTAAGAGTACGAATTATATTCATTTTTGTTCTGGAATAAGATATATTTACGCTTTCCAGATTTTTATTTTTAAATAAATTCTTGCTTGGAAGATAGAAGTAATATAGGATAGTGATTTTAACCTAGTTTATTTTTATTTCAAATGAGTCCGAGTTATTTGACAGTATTTACTGTGACCAAATTCAATAAAAAAATTCAACAACTCCTAAAAGATCAAATAGGAGCGATTTGGTTAACTGCTGAAGTTTCTAATTTTTCTCAACCTTCATCTGGTCATTGGTATTTTACTCTCAAGGATCATGCATCCCAAATACGTTGTGTAATATTTCGGGGTTATAATCGTAGCATGTCCTTTTGTCCCCGTAATGGCCAGCAAATATTAATACATGCTACTATTACGATCTATGAATCCAGAGGAGATTTACAATTAATAGCTGAAAGTATCCATCAAATTGGCGATGGATTATTACATCAACAGTATGAACAACTTCGAACAATATTATCGTCAGAAGGATTATTTGCACAACATTTTAAAAAATCCTTACCACGCCCCGCTCATCAGGTAGGTCTTATTACCTCTACAACGGGTGCGGCTCTTTATGATATATTACGAATACTAAAACGCCGAGATCCCTTATTACCTGTAGTTATTTATCCCGCAATAGTACAAGGTGATACTGCTCCTTCTAGTATTATAGGGGCTATTGAACTTGCAAATATACGTAAGGAATGCGACGTATTAATTCTAGGACGTGGGGGGGGATCCTTAGAAGATTTATGGAGTTTTAATGATGAAAAGGTAGCTCGAGCAATTTTTTCTAGTACTATCCCTATAGTAAGTGCTATAGGTCATGAAACTGATATTACTATTGCCGATTTAGTATCTGATCTACGGGCACCAACTCCATCTGCCGCTGCAGAAATAGTAAGTCGCAATAATATTGAATTATTACGACAGATACACCTTCATAAAAAAGGTCTTGAAATAGCAATCCAACATTGCTTAGAAAAGCAACAAAGTCGTTTTACTGATCTTAATTATCAGCTTCAGCGATACCATCCAGAGTTGTATTTTTTACGTCAGGGTACCTGTTTAAATAAAATATTTCGTAAAATATATGATTTAATATTTAAAAAAATTAACCTGTCATTTAATAGACAAACATATACTGAGAACCGTCTCTTTAGTTCTCATATTCAGAGTATTATTGATATTGCAAAATATAAATTACAACAATTACAATATAAATTGCCAAAAATAATGAACGGTATATTAAGCCTCCAGCGGCATAAAATACTATCTATAGTTTCCCAACTGGAAGTTTTGAGTCCTCGTAATACATTGACGAGAGGTTATAGTATGACAATGAGTGATAATATACTTATTACCAATATCGATCAACTCAAAAATAAGGATACTATTAAAGTAATATTTTTAGACGGTTATGCAATATGTAAAATAACTAGTTATTATATTTATAATAAGCCTCTTTCTGAACATAATCCTCACTTGCAAATTTAAAATATTTTCAACTCCGGACAATCAATCCAATATTTTTATTTACGGTAATTATTTTTATGTTTTTTCACAAAAGGATTATTGCTTTCTTTAAAGCAAATTCGAACAGGCGTACCCATCATTTTTAATGAACGACGAAAATAATTAACTAGGTAATTTTTATAGGTATTTGGGATTTCTTTAACTTTATTTCCATGAATAACTACAATTGGGGGATTTTTTCCTCCCAGATGGGCGTATTTCATCTTAACCGATCGACCACATATGGTAGGTGGTTTATGTTCTTTAATAGCATTTTTCATAATACGGGATAGAACTGAACTACTTATGTGTTTAATAGCATCGTTATATGATTCTCTTACAGAATGTAAAATTACTTTAATATCTTTATCTTGAGAGGATAAAGCAGAAATAAAATGAATACGATTAATTTGAATTGAAGCCCAACGAGAGGATAATCTCTCTCTAAATTGATTTTTTTCTTGGTAGGATAAAAGATCCCATTTATTCACTACCAAAACTATTCCACGTCCACTCTTAGTTATAAAATTTACTAATGAACTATCTTGAATATGAATTCCTAAATGTGCATCCAGAACCATAACTACTACATTTACTTGTTTAATAATCTGTAAAGTTTTTATTAAAAATATTTTTTCACTAAAATTATTAATTTTGTAAATTTTTTTAACTCCCGCAGTATCAATTAATGTATACTTAATACCTTTCCATTCTATTGGTATAGAGACACAATCTCTTGTTGTTCCCGGCTTATTGAAGACTATCACTCTTCGTTCACCTAGAATTCGATTAGTTAAGGTAGATTTTCCTACATTAGGACGTCCTACAATAGCAAAGTGAATCCGAGATTTTAGGTTATAATCTTCTTCCGACTCAGGGTAGTCAGTAATTTTGTGCTCATCATTAGGATGATAAAATTGCTTAATTTCTTTCTCATTATTTCGATACCACAATAAAATATTTTTTGATAATTGCTGCATTCCAGTACCATGAGAAGCTGCAATGAAATTAAGTTGTTTTAGTCCTAAGGAATAAAATTCAGATCCTATATAATTTTTAGAGATCAAACCATCTATTTTATTCACTACTATAAAGAAATTTTTTTTTTAGCCTTTACTATCTTACTAAGATAAATATCACCAGGCATTATTCCTACCCGAGCATCTACTATTAGTAGGATAAGATGTGCTTGTTCAATGGCCTGAATAACTTGGCCGCTAATTTCTTTATAAAGCATATCTTCTTCTGAAAATCGTTTGTTAATCTCATCTATTCCACCCGTATCTACAATCATAAACGTCTGATCTCGAATAGTCATATGACCATATTGTCGATCACGTGTTAGATTTGGTATATTAGCTACTAATATATTTTGTCTTCCAGTCATTCTATTAAATAAGGTAGATTTTCCTACATTAGGACGTCCTACCAACGTGATGATAGGTATCATATTTTTCTCATTTTTTCTATTCCAAGAGAGATATAAAATAACAGTTAAGTTGTGTGATTAAATATTAAACATGTTAATGTTTTAGTAATTTTCTTTTTTAAAGATAACACCTAAAGACTAAAATATTTTATTTTCATTTTAATAAGATATCTCATGAAGGGTAGAGTCGAGTCTTTCATTGCTTCATGCCAAAAACGTAATGCTTGGTTAACATTTCCTTTTTCTATCATAGCGTTTCCTTGCAAATCTGCTATTATAGCAGACCAGGAAAATGAATTAATATTTATGTGATTTAATGTGGTAATAAATTTATCTATCTTTCCTTGATGTAATTGAATTCGGGCTAATCGTAAACTACAAAGAGTTTTTATTATTTTATCTGAATAACATGTTTTTAACTGTAATGAACGGGCGGCTTTTGGAAAATTATTATTTGTAATATATTTATTAGCTAACATAAAGGATACCAAGGTTCCATAAATATTTTTTTTGTTCTCGTGTTTAAAATATTCCGCCGATTTTAAACTAAAAAATGTAGAATCTTGATTGAGACGCTCTATATGGGATTGATATATCTCGGAAATGTTTTGGATTTTATTTAGTTGATATTTTTTCCAGCTCATAACAATAAATAAACCTCCTAAAATTAGGATAAATAAACTCAAAATAATACGATACTTGATACTCATTTTTAATCCTTTGATTCCTTAGAGGAGGTTAAAAACTAAACTATTATTTATCTTGGTTATTTCTGGTGGATGATGAAACTAATAAGTGCGATACAAAATTAGGCACCTCCTTTTGATCTACTATTTTTTGTTCTCCAGTATGTAAAATTTTTATTATTACACGATGGTGCTCTACCTCAAGTTCTCCTAAAGCCAAAGCTATCCGGGCGCCATATTTATTCGCATAAAAAAACTGTTTTTTAAAATTACCCGACCCTAAGTGGGTACGTAATCTTATTTTGGGCATATAGTCTCTTATTCGTTCTGCTAATAGGAGAGCTTCTCTTTTAACATGAGGCGCTCCATAAGAAACCAAATAAATATCGATTTTATCATGATTAACTAATGAACTCCATTGAGAGTTGATTGCTTGATGAACCATAAGTACTAAACGTTCCATTCCCATAGCAAAGCCTACAGCGGGAGTGGTATATCCCCCTAATTCCTTTACCAATTGATCATATCTTCCTCCCGCACATACAGTACCTTGTGATCCTAGATTAGAAGATACCCACTCAAATACCGTACTATTGTAATAATCGAGACCTCGCACTAAGAAGGGATTAATTCTATAATTAATGTCCATTTTATCCAGTATATTACACAATTTAGAAAAATGTTCTTCTGATTCTTGATCTAGATATTCCCTAAGAATAGGAGCTTCACGTAGGATCATTTGAACTTGATGATTTTTACTATCCAATATCCGGAGAGGATTAGAATCTATCCGGCTGATACTATCGTCATCCAAAAAATTTAAGTTTTTTTTTAGAAAAGTTACTAAAGATGTTCGGTAACGTTGACGAGAATCAAAAGAACCTAATGTATTCAGCTCTAATTGAAGATTATCCATTATGCCTAATCTTCGCCAACATCTCGAAGCTAACATAATAAGTTCAACTTCAATATTAGCTCCTGCTAAACCAAAAATTTCCACTCCTATTTGATGAAACTGTCTGTGTCGACCTTTTTGGGGACGTTCGCGACGAAACATAGGTCCATAATACCACCAACGTTGTTCCTGATTATATAGTAGTCCTGATTCTATTCCTGCTCGAACACACCCTGAAGTTCCTTCTGGTCGAAGTGTTAAACTATCTCCCTGGCGATCATCAAAAGTATACATTTGTTTTTCTACTACATCAGTTAATTTACCTATCACTCGATAAAAAAGATCTGTAGGTTCTACAATAGGTAATCTTATTTCATTATAACCATAACTATGCAATATTTGCATAATAATTTTTTCTATCTTCTGCCACAATTGAATTTCTTCGGGAAGATAATCCTTCATGCCCCGAACAGATTGAATGTGTTTGTGATTCACAATTATTTTCCATTTGTCATTTTTATAGCAAGTACAGAGGCTTTATCACGTATCTTCTTTTCAAGAACATCAATTAACTGATTCGAATCTAATCCATCATGGATTAACAATCCATCTTCATAAATTCTATTTTTCTTTCCCCCGGCTACTCCCAGAGTAGATTTTTTAGCTTCCCCAAGGCCATTTACAATACATCCAATAATAGATATATCCATCGGAGTGACTATATCTTCTAAGCGTTTTTCCAACGTGTTCACTGTACCGATAACATCAAATTCTTGTCGGGCGCATGTGGGACAGGCTATAAAATTAATTCCACGTGAACGAAGACGTAGTGACCTAAGAATATCAAAACCTACTTTTACTTCTTCTACGGGATCTGCCGCTAAGGATACTCGCAATGTATCACCAATTCCTTCCGCTAACAAAATTCCTAATCCTATCGAGGATTTAACCGTTCCAGCTCTTGCTCCTCCCGCTTCGGTAATTCCTAAATGTAAGGGTTGCTTAATCTGTTTTGCAAGAAGACGATAGCATTCTACAGTGATCAAAACATCTGAAGATTTGATACTTACTTTAAATTCTTCAAAATTCATTTTGTCAAAAAAATCTACATTTCGTAATGCAGATTCTAGCAAGATGGTTGCGGAAGGTTTGGATAGATATTTACTGAGCAAATCTCTTTCTAGAGAACCTGAGTTAATGCCTATTCTAATAGGAAGATGTTTATCTTTAGCACAATCAATAACTTGCCTAATTCTCGCTTCATTCCCAATATTACCAGGATTAATGCGTAAACAATCCACCCCATATTCTGCTACTTTTAACGCAATACGATAATCAAAATGAATATCCGCTACTAAAGGTACTTTTACTTTTGGTCTAATTTTTTTAAAGGCTTCTGCTGCATCCATATTAGGTATAGATATTCGAACAATATCTACCCCTACTTTTTCTAAATTTTTTATTTGTTGGACCGTTTGCTTGACATCCGTAGTTCTAGTATTGGTCATAGACTGAACTGAAATAGGTGAATTTCCTCCTACTTGAACTTTTCCTACATAAATGGGTTTAGATTGTCGACGTGGGAGAGATGATATCATAGACATTCTTATTATACCTCGATGCATATCTTTTATATATGTATTAGTACTAATATGTAATCTAGCTGGTTTTATAATAATTTTTTTTATTTTGCATGGCAATCCATTATTCTACTTATTATCTCGTTTTATTTTAATGGATTACCAAGTATAAAAGAAAAACTACTGAATAGATCTATGTATTCTAAAAGAATATAATTTATGCTGATATCTATATATTTATGCTAAAACTAGAGATTACTAAATTTTAGTAAAACTTATTAACAGCAAAATTTTACTTTTTACATAATTTATTATTGTTTTAAACTTAGATATATAAGAGGACGATTAAAAATAATATTTATAAAGCCATTTTTATCATATAATACTCTCTCTGCATTGAAGATATAACTGTACTTTTTTTTATGTTAGTTCATAACATGAAGTTAAAATATTTAATTATAATAAAACTACTAGAATTACGTTACTCTACGAAGTTAGTATAATAGAGGAAAGATTAGTTTTTTCTATGAAAAATTTTTTATCTTAAAAATATCTAAAAAATTTCATTTTCCCTAAAAAATAACTGAATTTCTCTATTCGCAGAACCAACAGAATCGGATCCATGTACAGCATTTTTTATTATACTATCACCATAATCTGCTCGGAGCGTACCAGATAGCGAATCCTGTGGATTAGTAGCTCCCATTAATTCCCGTAAACACTGAACTGCATTTTCTCGCTCTAATACAGAAAGCATAATAGGACCAGAAGTTATAAAAGTTACCAAGTTCTCAAAAAAACATTTTTTTTTATGCTCTCTATAAAATTCCTGAGCCATCTCTATGTTAAGAGATTTCATTTTCGCAGCAATAATTCTAAAACCTGCATTTTCAAATCGGGTATAAATCTCGCCAATAACTCTTTTAGATACTGCATTAGGTTTAATAATAGAAAAGGTTCGTTCTCTGCTCATATACATACCGGTTAAAATATCAATATATTCTTTATATACAAAATGATTCTTCGAAAATTTTATTCTGATAGTATGTTTATACTATATCTAGGAATTTCAACTACTAAATCTTGATTTGTAATCTTAGCCTGACAACTTAATCGGCTAGTTGCTTCTAATCCCCATGCTTTATCTAACATATCTTCTTCATTTTCATTTTTACTCATTAAAGATGAAAAACCTTTTCGTACTATACAGTGACATGTCGCACACGCACAAGATCTTTCACAAGCGTGCTCTATTAGAATACCATTACGTAAGGCTGCATCTAAGATAGTTTCTCCTACTACAACATCAATTTTTAGTGGTTCTGGTATTAATATATGATGAGGTAAAAAAATAATAGTAGGCATTAACGTATCCCTAGTTTTAGTGATAAAAATTTTTTCATTTAGATGTTATCCCTGAATCATAGAAATCATTTCTCTATCTGTTAATCCATACGTGGGATCTAGTTTAATAGAGGCAGTAGTACCAGTCATTTGCTCAGTAGCAGTTACCCTCAATAATCCGTTTTCATCTAACTGAAAAATTACTTTCATGCATGCTTGTCCCGCCTCAAGAGAAGGAAGACCACTTAAAGTAAATCGTGCTAGAGAACGACAATTTATTACTTGTTCTCGTTCTCCCTGTAGGACATGAATGATTATGGAAGTTTGTCCCTTCTGAAAATTAGTAAAATATTTTACTTGAGAAGTAGGTATAGGAGTGTTTCTATAAATAATTTTTTCTACTCCTCCTCCTAAAGTTTCTATTCCTAGCGATAATGGAATAACATCTAATAATAACACCTCTTGAGCATCCTTATTCCCTACTAAGCAATCTGCATGAATAGCAGCTCCTAAAACTACGACTTTTTCGGGATCAATTGATGTAAGAGGAATTAAACCAAAAAAATTTTCGACCATTTTTCGGATGAGAGGAATTCTCGTAGATCCTCCTACCATAATTACTTGCAATACTTCTTCTACTTTTAGATTAGCATCTTTAATAGTGCGTCGACACATTGATATAGTTCGTTGTACTTCACGAGAAATTAATCCTTCAAAATCCCTTCTAGTTACTAAAACCTCCCACTTATCCACCTTTACAATAGTTTGTACATGGGTACTAAGATTAATTTTAGCAGATACTGCGGCTTCTAAAAATTTCCTTTGGAAAATAACATTCTCACTTTTTATACCAATTTGACATTGGAGCCAATTTACTAACAAACGATCAAAATCATCACCTCCTAAAGTAGCAATTCCCCCGGTAGATAAAACTTCAAAAATTCCCTTCTTCAAACGAAGAATCGAAATATCAAAAGTTCCTCCTCCTAAATCATATACTGCAATTATTCCTTCCTGTTTAGAATCTAATCCATAAGCTATAGCAGCGGCGGTGGGTTCATTAAGTAATCTTAATACATGTAAACCACATTTATTAGCTGCTTCTCTAGTATCTCCTCGTTGTGTATCGTTGAAATATGCTGGCACAGTAATTACTGCACCTGATAAATTACTTTTTAACATTTGCCGTGCCCGTTCCGATAACTCAAATAAAATTTCACTAGACACTTGAATAGGATTGGTTATTCCATAGGATGTACATATAAGAGGAAAGTCGTTTTGACTAGCTTTAAATTGATAAGGTAGATCAGGATACCTATTTTTTATTTCAGTAAGAGAATAACCGAGAAGTCTCTTAACCGAAAATATAGTATTAATAGGATCAGAAGATGCATATTTAAGTGCTTTCCAACCAATAATTTTTTGATTCTCTTGATAATGTACTACTGAGGGTAGTAAAGATCGATTATATTCATCGGATAATGTCTGAAGTTTCCCATTATTAATGGTTGCGACCAGAGAATAAGTAGTCCCCAAATCAATACCTATCGCAATTTTTTTATCCTTAGCTAAGGATGTGCTAAAGTAGTTAAGTTCTGGTTCCCTAATTTTTAGTAGTTCCATATTTGATTTATTTTCCAATAATTTTTCACTTAGGAATTTTTAAAATTCTAATTCTTGATTTTCTAATTCTTCAATATTTTTTCGAATTCTATTATAGAAATGTATTTGGTGGATAATGTCCACTGCTCTTTGCCACTGTTGATTTTCCATAGCAAATTCCATCTGCTGATGTAACTTTTTAAAAGTTATATCAATTCTAACCGAAAATTCATTTATTTTTTTCACATCAAGTTTTTTTTCTAGCTTTTCACATTCTTCGTGTAATTTTATTTGTTCTCTTAAAAAATTTATATCTTTCATAGTACAATGACCTATCTTTAACCCATAAAGAGTGAGTAAATATTCGGCACGTAACAAAGGATTACGCAATACTTGCCATGCTTTATTAAGCAAGGATGATTGTTGTAAAGAATATAATTTTTCTTGGGGCGAAAAATTAAGATAACGATCGGGATGAAATTTACGTTGTAAATCATAAAAACGCGTTGACAGTAATTCGTTGTCAATCTTAAAATTCAATGGTAATTGAAATACATCAAAATAGTTCATATTAAGATAATATCTATTTAAATTTTATTTAAAAATTTTTAATATTAAACGCTAAAACTTTCCCCACAACCACATCTATATTTGACATTAGGATTATTAAATTTGAAACCTTCAGTTAATTCTTCTTTTACAAAATCTACTTCTGTACCATTAATATATAAAAAACTTTTTTTATCGATGTAAATTTGGATTCCCTTATCTTCGATAACTATATCCTCCGGAAGGAGTCTATCTACGAATTCTAATACATATGCCATTCCTGTACAACCAGAGGTACGTACTCCTATCCGTAATCCTAAACCCTTGCCTCTTTTTTTTAAAAGAGTAGTAATATGTGTCGCTGCACGTTGAGTTAAACTAATGACCATCATTATTTAACCTTCAATGTTTCAGTGAGTAAAATTTTTTTCTTTATAATCTGCAATAGCTGCTTTAATAGCATCTTCAGCTAAAATAGAACAATGCAGTTTTACCGGTGGTAACTCTAACTCCTTAGCAATGTGAATATTCTTAATTTTTTCTGCTTGTTCCAAAGATTTTCCTTTCACCCATTCAGTAACTAAGGAACTAGAAGCAATGGCAGATCCACATCCATAAGTTTTAAAACGAGCATCTTCGATAATTCCCAGGTTATTAACCTTAATTTGTAATTTCATAACATCTCCACAAGCTGGAGCTCCTACCATTCCGCTTCCTACCATAGAATCGGTAACATCCAAAGATCCCACATTTCTAGGATTTTCATAGTGATCGATAACTTTTTTACTATAAGACATATTATTTTTCCTTAATAAAAATTAATGAAAATATTGATTTTCGAACTACGTAATAAGACTAAAATTTAGGAATTTTTCCAGTTGATACTGTTAATATCTATTCCCTGTTGGTACATCTCCCATAAAGGAGACATTTCTCGCAAATGACTAATATGCTTACGTACTAATTCAATTGTATATTGAATTTCTTCAATAGTAGTAAAACGTCCTAGGGAAAATCTTATAGAGCTATGCGCTAATTCCTCATTAAGACCTAATGCTTTTAATACATATGATGGCTCTAAACTAGCAGAAGTACACGCCGAACCTGAAGATACTGCGATATCTTTGAGAGCCATAATAAGAGATTCTCCTTCTACATAATTAAAACTTACATTTAATATATTGCCGATACTATTCTCAATAGAGCCATTAACATATACTGAGTCAATTATACTAATTCCATTCCAAAGTAAATTTCGGAGCTTACGTAAACGTTCAATTTCTATTATCATTTCTTCTTTAGCAATGCGACATGCTTCCCCTATTCCTACAATTTGATGAACAGGTAAAGTTCCTGACCGCATTCCTCTTTGATGTCCTCCCCCATGAATTTGGGCTTCTAGACGAATTCTCGGTTTACGACGTACATATAATACTCCGATTCCTTTAGGTCCATAAATCTTGTGGGCTGAAAAAGATAATAAATCTACCTGAATTGTGCGAAGATCAATGGAAAGTTTTCCCACGCTCTGGGTTCCGTCTACATGGTAGATTACGTTATATTGACGACATAATGCTCCAATGGACGCAATATCTTGCACTACCCCTATTTCATTATTAACATGCATAATTGACACTAAAATGGTATCGGTTCGGATTGCATTCTCTAACTTCTCTATCTCAATCATTCCACTTTTGTTGGGAGATAAATAAGTAACTTGAAAACCTTTTCGTTCTAAGTATCGACAGGTATCTAAGACTGCTTTATGTTCAATTTTACTTGTAATAATATGCTTACCTTTATAAGAATAAAAATATGCTATGCCTTTAATAGCTAAATTATCCGATTCAGTAGCTCCGGAAGTAAATATAATTTCTCTGGAATCTGCACCTATCAGTTCTGCGATAGTATCTCTAGCATTTTCTACGGCTTTTTCAGCTTCCCATCCAAAGCTATGAGATCGTGACGAGGGATTACCAAAAATTCCCTCTTTAGTCATATAAGACATCATTTTTTCAGTTACTCGAGGATCTATAGGCGTGGTAGCTGAATAATCCAAATAAATTGGTAATTTCATTAAAAACTCCATTTTCTTTTCTAAAGAAAAAAATTATTATTTTTGGTCCCATAAATTTTCGTCTTTACTCTCTATTTTTCGAAATCATATAATTTGATATATACATCTTTTATTATCGGCTGAAATTATTAGTTTTAATTTCCCCGCTTATTTATTATTTTTATTGGATTATTCGAGAATTAGGATGAATTAATTCTGCTAAAGTCATCTTTCTTAAGAAGTTATTTACTATGATACTAAGATCGCTCCATAATTTATGAGTAAAACATTGTTTTCCATTATGACAATTTTTTTTTCCATGACATTGAGTCACATCTAGAACTTCTTCAACTGCCATCATTACTGAGCTTACAGTAATTTCGTGTAACTTTTTACCTAAAAGATATCCTCCGCCTGGTCCGCGCACACTGAATACTAATTTATTTTTACGCAAGCGATTAAATAACTGTTCTAAATAGGCCAGGGAAATTCCTTGACGATGAGCAATTTGTGCTAATGATACTGGTTTTCCCTGAGAATGCATAGCGACATCTAGGATAGCCGTTACCGCATAATAACCCTTAGATGTAAGCTTCATTTACCATACCTTGATAGCATCTCTCTTGCAAGAGATCTTATTTACTTTATAATTTCATATCATTATAAAATTCTCATACTTTAGTATTTTAGTCAACTAAACGATCATTTATTTAAACATAATTTTTTTATTTTTTTCTAAATACGAAAGGTATCGACGACTTCACAGGTAAAATACTTAACTCAGTGGAGAGTATAATGCATCCAATTCTTAACATTGCGGTCCGGGCTATACGTAAAGCTAGTAATTTTCTTAGGGAAAGATATGAAATAATTGATGTTATTAACCAACAAAGAAATTTGTCTCTGGTATCTAATATGCTAAAAGTAGCCAGAAAGATAATTATTGATGTTATTCATCAAGCTTATCCCGATCATGCTATTTATTCTGAATATCTTCAGGAACATTCACATATTCACTGGATAATTACTAGCCTAGATGGTGTTACAAATTTTGTGAAAAAAATCCCGCATTTTAGCATTTCGGTAGCTCTTCGAATAAAAAATAGAACTGAAATAGCAGTTATTTATGACTTTATGCGCAATGAATTATTCACCGCGGCTCGTGGACAAGGTTCTCAATTAAATGCATATCGTTTGCGTCGAAGTACAGTCGAGCAACCCATAAATAGTATGATTGTGGGAACCGAATATTCTTCACAAATGTACCCTCCACATAGTGATATTTATATAAAATTAGTCCAGCAGATGATTGTCCAGGGTGCAGAAATTCGCAGTACCGGAGCTCCAATCCTGGATTTAGCTTATGTAGCAGCAGGCCGGATGGATGGATATTTTATAATGGGTGTAAGTATCGAAGAAATAGCGGCCGGTATGTTACTCATATGTGAAGCAGGAGGTTTAGTAGCAGATTTTTATGGGGGACACGATTACCTTAAAAAGGATAATTTTGTAGCAGCCAGTAACCCACGTAATTTAAGAGCATTATTAAAATTTTTAGTTAATAATTATTAGTTTATAACTCAGCAAACATATTAAATAAGTAATGATAATTTTTCATGTAAAAATTAGGATAATTAGCTACTGGAATAAGAATAATAACTGCAAAAATACAAATTTCATCATAGAGTCGTCTTTATAATAGGAAAAATAGTTAGTAATTTATTCTAAAATCAACAACATAATCTAAGAACATAAAATGTTCACAAGATATTTATTGAGTTAACTTCCTTCCGACTACTGGTTATACTACTCTTTTAACAGCTCGTAATTAAGCTGGATGCTTTTGGAGGAAGAATAATATTTTATTTTTTCACTTGGAAGTTAGTTTATTTCCTGGGTGAATTAATTTTAATTTATCTCAATAAAATTGAGATTAGTCTCTTGCATTTTTTCAATCGTTAATCTAACCGTATGTTCTTCTTGGAAGTTACTAAATAACTACCAGATTTAATTATCAAAATTAATTAGAAATTAATTTTTTATGTCGACAATGTTGAAAAAATTTTTTTAACAAATTACTACATGTTATGCCTAATACATTTCCTGTTAATTTTAATGGATAATTAAATTTAGATATCTTTTTCTCTTGAAATAATTTAGTAGCTCCATTCTTCTTATCAGAAGCACCAAAGACTAAACGCATAATCCTACTATGTGCGATAGCTCCCATACACATTAAACATGGTTCTAGAGTGACATAAAGAGTGGTATTGAGCAATCTATAGTTAGATACTATCTGTCCTCCACGTCGTAAAGCTATAATTTCAGCATGCGCGGTAGGATCATTCAAACTAATGCTACAATTCCATCCTTCACTTAATAAAATTTTATTTCGAACTATAACAGCTCCCACTGGTACTTCCCCTAAGTTCCAGGCGTGATTAGCTAATTTCAACGCTAAGTTCATCCAATATTCATCTTCAATATCATTCGATAATTTTATATTTACATCCTCTTAAAAAACTATAAATATGAATAGAATAATTATTCTAAAAAACAAATACTTTACTTATGTAAGTATAAAGTGATATACTTAATAGATATAATATCATTTCTATTTAATAGAATTTATTTCTCATTTCATCTTTTTTAATTATCTACTGAATAGATAATAAATTATGATCTATTAAAATATACCTCTTACTATCCTACTGAGGACTATGAGCTTCATGAATAAGCTGACAAGTGAAATCATCCCTATTAAAATTGAAGAAGAATTAGAAAAATCATATTTAAATTACGCGATGTCAGTAATAGTAGGTCGCGCATTACCTGATGTTAGAGATGGATTAAAACCTGTACATCGTCGTATTCTTTATGCTATGCATATCTTAGGTAATGATTGGAATCGAACTTATAAAAAGTCTGCTCGAATAGTGGGTGATGTAATCGGTAAATACCATCCTCATGGTGACATGGCGGTATATGATGCTTTAGTGAGAATGGCACAACCTTTTTCATTACGTTATATCTTAGTAGATGGTCAAGGAAATTTTGGTTCAATTGATGGCGATTCAGCCGCAGCAATGCGTTACACTGAAGTGCGGATGTCAAAAATTTCTCATGAAATGTTGGCAGATCTAGACAAAGATACTGTGGACTTTATTCCTAACTATGATGGAAATGAACTAATACCAGTAGTCTTACCTACCAAGATACCTAATTTATTAATTAATGGTGCATCTGGCATTGCTGTAGGAATGGCTACTAATATTCCTCCACATAACTTAATAGAAGTGATAAATGGATGTCTAGCCTATATAGATAATGAGAATATTAGTATTCAAGAACTTCTCGAACATATTCCGGGACCAGATTTTCCGACTGCGGCAATTATTAATGGGAGTAGTGGAATTCAAGAAGCCTACCATACTGGTAGAGGAAAAATTTATATTCGAGCTCGTTATAAAATAGAAAAAGATCTTCGCTTAGGACGAGAAACTCTGATCTTTTATGAAATACCATATCAAGTCAATAAATCTAGATTAATGCAAAAAATTGCGGAATTAGTAAGAGAAAAACAGATTACCGGAATTAGTTCATTACGTGATGAATCCGATAAAGATGGTATACGGATAGTAATTGAAATTAAACGAGATGCTCTCAGTCAAGTAGTTTTAAATAATCTTTATAATCTTACGTCGTTAGAAATTACCTTTAGTATTAACATGGTAGCATTGGATCAGGGAAAACCAAAGATTTTATCCTTAAAAGATATTATTGCTGCTTTTATTAGTCATCGTCGTGAAGTAGTTACCAGACGATTAATTTTTGATTTACATAAAGCGCGATTACGCGCCCATATATTAGAGGGATTAATAGTATCATTAATTAATATTGATCCTATTATTGAAATAATTCGTAATGCTAAAAATACCGTCGAAGCTACAGCAACTTTAAAATCATATTCTTTTTCTTTAAAAGAACATAATTTATCTCAATATCTAACTAATAGTCTAGAAGAAAAATATTGTCTTTCTGTCAAACAAGTACAAGCTTTATTAGAATTACGTTTACATAAATTAACTAGTATAGAACAGAAAAATTTGATAAAAGATCATGAAAATTTATTATCAACCATTACTAAGATTGATCATATTATCAATAATCCTAAAATTTTAATGAAAGTTATCCGTGAGGAACTAGAAAAGATTAGAGATCAGTTTGGTGATCAACGTCATACTGAAATTACTGCTAAAATGGTAGATGTTAATTTGGAAGATCTAATTAATAAAACTGTAGTAGTAGTTACATTGTCCCATCAAGGATATGTTAAGTATCAACGTATATCCGAATATGAAGCTCAACATAGAGGTGGAAAGGGAAGATCTGCTGCTTCTATCAAAGAAGAAGATTATATAGAGCGAATTTTAGTAGCTAATACACATGACTCTATTCTGTGTTTTTCCAGTTTGGGTCGTTTATATTGGCTTAAGGTATATCAGTTACCAGAATCAAATAGCGGTTCAAAAGGAAGACCTATTATAAATCTTTTACCATTAAATACTAATGAACGTATTACTACAATCCTTCCGGTACATGAATATGTTGCAGGACGCCATGTATTTATGGCTACTGCAAATGGAATAGTTAAAAAAACTCCATTAATTGAATTTATTAGACCTCGTAATAGCGGCATTATTGCTATTAATCTTAATAATGGTGATGAGCTAATAGGTGTAGATATAACTGGGGGCACTAATGAAGTCATGCTATTTTCGTCTGGCGGTAAAGTAGTGCGATTTAAAGAATATACTGTGCGCCCCATGGGGCGAAGTTCTTCGGGAGTACGTGGAATAAAACTCTCATCGGAAGATCATGTGGTATCATTAATTATCCCGCAAGAAAAAGGAGATATCCTAACAGTAACTAAAAATGGATATGGTAAACGAACTTCTATTCAAGAATATCCTCTTAAATCTCGAGCTACTCAAGGAGTGATTTCCATAAAAGTAACTAAGCGTAATGGGTCAGTCATTGGAGCAGTACAAGTAGAAGAAGAAGATCAAATCATGATGATTACAGATGCTGGTACTCTAGTAAGAACCAGAGTTTCTGAAGTAAGTATTGTTAGTCGCAATACTCAAGGAGTGGTTTTGATACGTACCTCTCCTAATGAACATGTAGTAGGATTACAACGAGTAATTGAACCAATATTAAAATAATTTTTTCTAAAATTTCATGTAAATCTATTCCTGATAAAGGAGTATTAAGATGAATGCCACCACTACAATTATTGTTTTGTGTACTGTACCTAATGAGAAGTGTCATTTAAATTATCAGAACAAAGGGTACAGTTAAGACTAGCAGGTTGTGTTACGAACCTGCGTCAGGCGACGAGTTTCTACTTCTGGAAGGAAAAGATGAAAATATCTGAAGAAATACAAAAATGTTAATAAAAACAGATTCAGTTAAGTTATCATCCTTACAACTTTTTATTAAAAATAATCATCCATATCAAATACCAGAAATATTAGTATTATCAGTTGCAATGGGGATAAAAAATATCTTTCATGGATAACTGATTGGACTCAGTCAACATTAAGATTAAGCAAAATAATAAAATAATATTAGAAAGAGAATAGTTTTATCCAAAAATTTTAGTTAAATGTAAGCCTGGATAGCTCAGTTGGTAGAGCAAGGGATTGAAAATCCCTGTGTCGGTGGTTCAATTCCACCTCCGGGCACCACCTTACCACATATATTTTATATATAAATAATATATTAAGATGATATTGACTGAGAGAATTTTATCCTCTCATTAAATATAAACGTCGTTATTCTTGTCAGATCAAGAGAGTAGTTAAATAACAGTGATCACTGTAGTACTAGAAATATCAGAGTATATATATATTTTGAAATAAATAGTTTTTAATATAATAGGACTATAGATAATTATTGTGAATAACTATTCATTCAAACGAAATAGAAAACGAGCTCGCGAGTGTGCGCTCCAAGTATTGTACGGATGGCAATTATCAGGTGATGATATCAGTAAAATTGAACATCAATTTCTTTCAGACTTAAATGGAAAAAATATAGACTTCATATATTTTCATGACTTATTACACGGCGTAGTGAATCATTATCCCGAGATAGATCAGTTAATTAAAATTTATATTAATCGCCGATTAGAGCATGTAGGCCAGATAGAAAAAGTAATTTTGAGAATTTCATTATTTGAACTTATTTATCGAACTGAAATTCCTTCTAAAGTAGTTATTAATGAAGCTATCGAATTAGCTAAAATATTTGCTTCTGAGGAGAGTTATAAGTTTATAAATGGTGTTTTAGATCCTGCATCCAGAAAAATTCGTTTATTACTTTCTTGAAAAGAAGAAACAAAAATCATTAAGATGAATAATACTTCGTCTTACTCTAAATTTTAGGGAGGTATATAACTTTATTAACCATTCTTTAGCGGAGAAAAATTTAATAATATATATGATAAATATATGAAAGTTATCTAAAAGATATGTATCTATTTTTTTCGAGCTTTTTTTTATATACTTTTTTGATAAAAGAAATCTGAAATAATGATAATCAGTTTAATTGTAGCTAAGTCTTCTAATAACGTTATTGGGATCAGAAATTCCTTACCATGGAATTTACCACTGGATAAAATTTGGTTCAAAAAACATACGTGGAATAAACCCATCATTATGGGACGATGTACCTGGGAATCTCTTGGAGAAGTTCCTTTAACGGGAAGATATAATATAGTGATTAGTAAAAAAATTTATAAACATAAGAAAGACGTATTTTTTGTATCCTCAATATCATCGGCTCTCGACCTGGCTAGAAATGCTAAAGAAATAATGATTATTGGTGGAGAGAGCATATATAATCAGTTATTAAGTGTAGCGAATTTTCTTTATCTAACTTCTATTGACGTAGAAGTATCGGGAGATGCTTATTTTCCATTATATGCTTCTCATCAATGGCAGTCCATCTATAAAGAATATCATTCTAAGAGTTCTATCAATAATTACAGTTATAATTTTGAGATTCTCCAAAATAGAGTTAATAATTTATGGCTCCTCTGACTGGACTCGAACCAGTGACATACGGATTAACAGTCCGCCGTTCTACCAACTGAACTACAGAGGATCAATAAATTCTATGTGTATTATAAAATAGAAAAATTATTTTTGTCAATCATTGAATTTTAACTATAAATAACTTATCAAGGGATATTAGTCTACAGACGAGCATTTCTGGCCGTCCTAGGAAATGGAATTACATCTCTTATATTCGGTATTCCAGTTATATACGATATTAAACGTTCAAAACCTAAACCAAAACCTGAATGAGGAACTGTGCCATACTTTCGTAAATCACGATACCAATAATAATCTTCTTTTTTTAATCCCAATGCATCTAAACGACTATCAAGTAAGCTAATTCTTTCTTCTCGCTGAGAACCCCCAATAATTTCACCTATTCCGGGGACTAAAACATCCATAGAAGCTACAGTTTTACTATCATCATTAATACGCATATAAAAAGCCTTGATATCTTTAGGATAATTTATCACAACTATAGGTTGATGAAAATAATGCTCAGTTAGATATCGTTCATGTTCCGAGGCCAGATCCACGCCCCAGAAAACTGGAATTATAAATTTATTATTACTAGATAATAGGATTTTTATAGCTTCAGTATATTCTATCCGAATAATTCTAGTAGAAAGAACTTTTTCTAAAGTTGAGACAATTCTTACCTCTAAAAAAGAAGATAAAAAATTTATATCTTCTTCTCGTTCGATGAGCACTGTTCTTATAATGGATTTTAATAGTTCTTCTGCTAAGATAATAATATCCTCTAATGTAGCAAATGCTACTTCCGGTTCAATCATCCAGAATTCTGATAAATGACGACTAGTATTAGAATTTTCTGCTCGAAAAGTAGGTCCAAAAGTATAAATTTTTTTTAAAGCACAAGCATAGGCTTCTGCATTTAACTGTCCCGTTCCAGTAAGAAATATTTCCTTACCAAAAAAATCCTTCCTAAAATCTATATTACCATCGGACTTCCGTGGTAAATGATCCAGATCTAAGGTGGTTATGCGAAACATAGATCCTATACCTTCCGGATCAGCAGAAGTAATAATTGGAGTTGATATCCACCAATATCCATTTTTATGAAAAAAAGTATGGATAGCTTGAGCAATACTATGACGTATTCGGATCATAGAACTAATGAAATTAGTACGTGGACGTAAATGAAGAACATCTCGTAAGTATGGTACCGAATGTTTTTTTGATGAAATAGGATAAGTTTCAGGATTTTCTACCCATCCTAATATCTTAATTTTATGAGTAAGAATCTCCCATTTTTGATTTTTTCCGGGAGAAATTACTAGCTTACCTGTTACAATGATCGAACATCCTGTAGATAAACGTAATATTTCTTGTTTATAATTAGATAATGATTCATCTGTAATAACTTGCACACTCTTTAAGCAAGAACCATCATTTATAGATATAAATGAAATACCAGCCTTTGATGATCTTCGAGTTCGAACCCATCCTGTTAAAGTTACAATTGTATTAATATCAATCCTACCTTGGAGGATATCTCTCACCGAAACTCTGTTCATTATAAAATACTGAAATTAAAAAATTTAGGATATTTGAGTATATAATGTTTTAATTAATTATTAATCTTTTTTCTTACTTTCTTTAGTTACTCTATGTCATTTTAGACAACAAATATAAATAATTCTCTTATCCTAGAACAGGAAATATTACCAACGGTATCAAAAACCTGAAAAAATACTTTTTTAAAAAAATTAATTACATCTCTATTATAAATAGCATCTCTAATTTATTCAGATTATTAAAATAAATGATCGAATAATAGATTCAATCTATTTATTCTCATGTAATATAAAATGCAATCAATATACTCTAAGTAAGTAGTAATTAATACGATGATTACTATTAAGCTATTTCAATATTACTACTAGGTCGCGAAGAGCAAGATAGAAAAGATTTCTTTATAGCCGGAGGAATGATTTTTCCGGAGATTAATTGTAGTTGACATTCGCCACAAATTCCTACTCGACAATAATAAGGAATTCTAAAACCTTTCTTTTCTAGTTGTTCTAGTAATATTTCTTGATTATTACCAATAAATTTTTTACCTTGAAAGATAATTATTATGTTAACACAATTATTAGTTTTCAATTTTACGAATTTTCTCTGATTAGAAAATAAATATTTATAAATTAAACTAAAAACGAAATATATTAAGTAGGATAGTGAGTTAAATTTTATTTATCATAAGAGTTAAAATCTAACATAGTTATTTAGAAGCCCTATGTCAACTAGAATAATACCGTGATCCGTTACATAATAGATAATGCATAATTATTATATTTTAGGGGGACCAAAATATTACATTTATTGATTGATATTGAATTATAATTTATAAAATGATTTTTTATCTTAATTTCTTAAGTAAGCAGTACTGTTCTTAATCTAAGAAAGAGATATATATCTCTCTCATAACTAAAATAGTAAGTTTTATAGTAATAGAGCTCCAGATCACTTTGAAGAGCTATATATTTTTAGTTGTTTTAAACTAAATAAATTTAGCAGTCATATAAACAAAATATAATTCTTAATTATCAAAAATTAAATTATTTTGTTGATATCAATACTATTAAAATTTTTTAAATTTATATGAAATATATAGGCGTTCATGTTAGTATAAAAGGCGGTTTAAAACATGCTGTATTACAAGCTCATTCTCTGAATGCTTCTGCCTTTGCACTTTTTGTTAAAAATCCTAGACAGTGGATGTCTATACCGCTGAATGAAGAAAGCATTAATAATTTTATTAAATTTTGTAAAATATATAATTTTACATCTAAACAGATTATTCCGCATACTAGTTATTTAATTAATCTGGGACATCCGGTCAAATACAATTTAGAAAAATCCCGAGAATCCTTTATAGATGAAATAAATCGTTGTAATAAATTAAAATTAAAATTTATTAATTTTCATCCTGGTAGTCATTTAAATCAGATAAGTATATTATCATGTATTAAACGGGTAGCTGAATCTATTAATATAGCATTTGCTAATACAACTAATATAATTGGGCTTATTGAAAACACAGCGGGACAGGGTAGTACTATTGGCCATAGTTTTGAACAAATTGCATCAATCATTGATAAAGTAGAAGATAAATCTCGTATTGGAGTATGTTTTGATACTTGTCATGCTTTTGCTGCTGGTTATAATTTTACTACCCCGGAAACATATCAAAAAACTTTTTTAGATTTTGATAAAATTATTAGCCTCACATATCTACGGGCTATGCATCTTAATGACAGTAAAAATTTTCTTAATAGTCGTATTGATCGACACGAAAATTTAGGTAAAGGTAATATAGGCTTACCATCTTTTAGATGGATAATAAAAGATATGCGTTTTGAAAAAATACCTATGATAGTCGAAACTCCTAATAGTTTAATATGGAAAGAAGAAATTGCGTGGTTAAGAAGAATTGGATAAAATAAGATTTAATCTAAATAACTTCTTTCTTAAAGAAGAAAGAATATGATAAAAATTACTAGTGACCTAACTCACTACACTAAGTAACATTAAATGTTATGATGATTTTTAATTGGATGGAAAACCGATAAGATGATTACGATTAATGCTATCCCCAAAATTATACATGGTACATCTGCTAGTAGACGTTTGCGATCAGATAATATGTTTCCCGCTATTATTTATGGAGGAAATTATCCTCCTGTATTTATAATATTGGATCATAATATCATAATAAAGTTACAAGAAAAAAGTAAATTATTTACTGAAAAACTCATTCTCCTTGTAAATGAGAAAGAAAACTATGTAAAAGTTAAAGAAGTACAGCATCATCCATTTAAGTCTAAAATTATTCATATTGATTTTATCCGAGTTGAATTATGAAGTTACGGCACGTAGCGCAGTTTGGTAGCGCACTGTCATGGGGTGGCAGGGGTCGGAGGTTCAAATCCTCTCGTGCCGAGTAATAATAAATTATTTAGTTAAATTTAACTATTTTTTTCTAAAAATGATTAAAGTATAAGTAGCTTTATTAAAAATTATTAGTGATATAAAAATGGGTAAAAATATTGTAATTTGAGGTACTCCATGGGGTCATGAAGCAAAGGTAAAATTGTATATTTCTTAAAAGAATACGGTAATACCTATTTTTACTGTTCCCCTCTCATCTAGCTTTAGATATCCCTCGAGAAAAAAGAAGGGGAAAATAAGCGCCTAGAAACACGTAGCAAAGAAAGAAATTCTGCTTATGCAGATAAAGTGTCGCGAACAGAAATTCGTATTTGTGATGTATTTAATCAAAATAAATTTGCTTTCAAGTAAAATAATTTATGTATTTTCATAATTTTCAGTTAGAACATTTTTTCTAAAGAACAAACTATTACTTATCAAAAGTACTAGATAAAACTTTATTTTTCTGAATTACTTCCTAATTTGGAATACCTATTAAGATGAAATTATTTTTACAGGTGCAAAAAGATAGAAAACTATGAWYTKWCRNAMTCMTYNGYTSKAWKNATMWNNTWAAGKNAAMMATTRWYAMTMWWARTRRAAMYWYWARRANTYAMKYTWWWGAWMWNTYTARWWWTTNNAGTTAYNGWWWTAGNAATTWYKKTTANNAGYGYTAAYYWYGGKRTARWGNTRWAYTTKAWWCKRWMYWRMWAGWWTWTKWKAMMAWAWATAMWWAWNTTATRWKWWNTMWMWTACANATNANNGTTCWKTANAYTAKKWRTMTNNARTTMWKAWTAANATNTASRNANAANTTTWTNANNGWKCAATTWWKMTAAKWRRMTWAYWWAAYAYMAACWNNAATSNGARAWWRWWTATYTATTTTGCTCTTTTTTCTTAGGGACGAATAAAGAGTAAATTATCTTAATTAAGAGATTGATCTATAAGGATCATATGTTCAGAGGATAATTTGAATCATTAACTAATGTTAAATCATTATTTAACTTCACTCGAATAATTGAAAAAAATATTTTAAGAAAATACAAAAATATATTCCAAGTCATGCTTTTGTTATTAAATTTTNATTTATTTTATATATAAAAATATTCTCTTTTATCCGAGAAAAAGAGAAAATTAAAATGCTGACATAAAATAAAAAAATATTTTAATACTGGGATTATATCTATAACTTTATGTTTTTTTCTCTCTCAATTAATATTTTTCTTTAATAAAAAATAAAATTTAGAGAAAATTTGGAAAAACTTAATGAAGTTTGATCAAAATAAAGTACAAACATCAGTTTTATTAACATGAGTAAGTTAATTTATGGGATCCATGCAGTTTATTCACTCCTACAATCTAAACCTCAATGTTGTAAAGTAGCATATATAATAAAAGAATTTAAAAATAAACGTTTACTATCGATAATAGATCTTCTGGAAAAACAAGAAATTATTATCCATTCTGTCAGCATGAAGTGGATGAATTCGAAAACGGGAGGGAAAGTACATCAAGGAATTTTATTACATATTATAGATGACTCGAGATCTCGTGAGAAAGATTTATTTAAATTTTTAATAAATAAAATAGATCCCTTATTATTAGTATTAGATAGGATTACTGATCCCTATAATTTAGGAGCATGTTTGCGTACAGCAAATGCTGCCGGAGTTGATGCAGTTGTAATTTCTAAACATCGTTCTGCAAAGTTTAATAATGCTACCGTAAAAAAAATTGCGTGTAGTGCTTTGGAAGATATCAATATTTTTACGGTTCCTAATATTAACCAAATATTAAGAAGCCTGAGGGAATGCCAAGTATCGGTGATAGGAACAAGTGCAAACTCACAACAATCTCTTTATAAGAGTAAATTGACGGGATCTATAGCATTAGTTATGGGTTCAGAATCTCATGGAATAAGAAGTGTAACGAAAAAATATTGTGATGAGCTGATTAGTATTCCTATACTGGGAAATATATCCACACTTAACGTCTCTGTAGCCACAGGGATCTGTCTTTTTGAAGCAGTTCGCCAGCGATGTTTTTTTGAGAATTTTAATAAATCTTAAATAAGAACAATAATAGATCCAGAAAAAGGAGAAATTTTAATGCGTCATTACGAAATCGTATTGATGATCCATCCGGATCATAGTGAAGAAGTACAGATATTGATAGATACTTATTGCAATACTATTATTTCGGCAGGAGGAAAAATACATCGTGTAGAAAATTGGGGACGACGTACTTTAGCTTACCCCATTAAGAAATTACATAAAGCCCATTATGTTCTTTTGAACATAGAAAGTATTCCCTCTGTTATTAAAGAGTTAAATGTTAATTTACGCTATAATGATAAGATTATTAGAAGTATTATAATGAGCGTAAAACATGCATTTACTGAAATATCTCCTATAGCAAAATTGTTAAAAAAAGATACACCAGAAACTAATAATCTCTCTAAAAAGAGAGAAGACGGAGTTATTTAATTTTAATATAAAATTATCATGTGTTTAGGTGTAGAAAGTATTTAGTTCAAACTTTAGTTCTTGTTAAATAACCGGAATACCTACTTTGATTAGATCTTTTTTCATTGCTTTAAAAAAGGTATGCATGTAAAAAAACTTCATAACAAATATTAAGATTGAAAAATTCATCTAAAATGCTCCCTGAATGAAGAAATCACTGATTTTTTATCATCAAATAATAATTTTTCAGTATTATTATAATATAATAAACTACTTAAAAAAGAGGATTAGTAAATGACATATTATTTTCGTCGACGTAAATTTTGTCGTTTCACTGCAGAAGGCGTAAAAATTATTGATTATAAGGATATTTCTACTATCAAAAACTATATTACTGAAAGTGGTAAAATAGTTCCTAGTAGGATTACTGGGACTTGTGCTAAATATCAACGACAATTATCGAGAGCTATAAAAATAGCGCGTTTTTTATCTTTATTATCCTATACTGATCGCCAATAATGATCTAGATCTTTCAATATCTACGGAGAATATATAATAGTGAAAATTATTTTACTTGATACTGTATTAAATTTAGGTAAATCTGGAGAGCAGGTTTCGGTAAAAGCGGGATATGCTAGAAATTTTTTATTTCCTAGACGATTAGCTCTTCCTGCTACTACTCAGAATATAGAGTTTTTTTATACACAAAAACAGCAATTAGAAATACAAAAATTACAATTATTAAATAATGCTTTAAAACGATCCGCTCAAATTAACTCGGTGGGAGAATTCAAAATTTCTGCTAAAACTGGTCCTGAAGGTAAATTATTTGGTTCTATTGGAATTCGAGAAATTATGAATAGCATTATAATGACCGGTATTCTAATTAATAGAAATGAAATTAAACTACCAGAAGATAGTTTACGAACTAGTGGTAAACATGAAGTATTATTAGAGTTTCATCCTAATGTTAAAACGAAAATAGTAGTTAATATAATACCTGAAATTACAGTTTCTACTGCTTAATAATGTTAAGTTAATTAGAGGATTTTTAAGAACGATTAATTAGCTCAATATATGCCATTGGAGCCTGATCTCCCGTACGAAAACCACATTTTAATATTCTTGTGTATCCTCCCGGACAATTGATAAATCGTGGACCAATATCATTGAATAATTTTTTTACTATTGTCTTAGTTCTGATTTTAGAAAATGCTAATCTTCTTCGAGATAAATTATCTACTTTAGCAAAAGTAATAAGAGGCTCAATAATACGACGAAGCTCTTTCGCTTTAGGTAAAGTGGTTTTAATAATTTCATGTCTAACTAATTCTTTGGATAGATTTAGAAATAAAGCTTTTCGCATGTTGCTTTTACAGTTTAGTTTACGTCCACTCTTACGATGTCGCATTATTTTGTCCTTTTATTAATTTCTGATTCCAGAAGACTGGAGGGAGGCCAATTTTCTAAGCGCATGCCTAATGATAAACATCTCAATGCTAATACATCTTTAATCTCATTTAAAGATTTTTTTCCTAAATTAGGAGTTTTTAGTAGTTCTACTTCAGTACGTTGAACTAGATCACCAATGTAATGAATTGATTCTGCTTTTAGACAATTAGCAGATCTAACAGTTAACTCTAAATCATCTACCGGACGTAATAGAATAGGTTCAAATTCAGGTGTTTGTACTTTTATTTCAGGTTTACATACCTCACGTAAATCCACAAATGCTTCTAATTGTTCTGCTAAAATAGTAGCAGCAGTTCTAAGTGCTTCTTCTGGATCTATAGTACCATTTGTTTTCATTTCTATAACTAATTTATCTAAATCTGTACGTTGTTCTACTCTTGCTGATTCTACCTTATAAGAAATATGTTCTATTGGACTATAACATGCATCAACCAATAGTCGACCAATAGGTCGATTAATAGGTCGATCAGTAAAAGTTTTTAATCTAGCTGAAGCCGGAATATATCCTCGACCTCTTTCTACTTTAATGCGCATATTTATACAAGATGTAACGTTAGTTAAATTACAAATTATCTGTTTTGGTCTAACCATTTCAATATTTATATCATGTATAATATCACCAGCTGTAACGGCTCCTAAACCAGATTTATTTAGCAAAATAAAAGCTTCATCTTTCTGTTTATCTTTTATTTTTACTGCTAGTTCTTTTAAGTTTAAAAGAATTTCTAATATATCTTCTTGTATACCTACTTTAGTTGTATATTCATGTAATACTCCATCGATATCTACTTCGGTAACTGCACATCCTGGTAACGAAGATAATAATATCCGTCTTAAAGCATTTCCCAAAGTATGACCAAATCCACGTTCTAATGGTTCTAGAGTAATTTTAGCATGGGTCAAACTTTTTTGCTCAATATCTACTAAATGTGGTCTTAGTAATCCTATAATATTACTCTGCATTCTTTCCTCGTATTATTTTCATTGAGATATTTTATAAAAAGTAGTTAGATACCAAAATTATTTGGAGTAAAACTCTATAATCATGTGTTCATTGATATCTTTTGGAAGATCTGTTCGTTCGGGAACATTTTTTAAATATCCAGACATCTCCGAAATATTTACTTCTAGCCAACTAGGTTCTTGACGTTGAGCAGCTAGGGATAAAGAAATTTTTATACGTTCTTGATCTCGTGCTCTCTTATTTATGCTAATAACTTCATGTGGAGATACTTGATAAGAAGGTATGTTCACTACCTTATTATTTACATTAATTGCTTTATGAGATACTAGTTGACGTGCTTCCGCACGAGTAGAAGCAAATCCTAAACGATAGATAATATTATCTAATCGTCTCTCTAAGAGTTGCAAAAGAGTTTCTCCCTTATTTCCTTTAAGACGACTGGCTAATTTATAATAATTACGAAATTGTCGTTCTAATATTCCGTATATTCGACGAATTTTTTGTTTTTCACGTAATTGCATAGCATAATCAGATAACCGATTTTTTCGAGATCCATGTTGTCCAGGATAACGTTCCAGTGCACATTTAGAATCTAAACTACGGATCCCAGATTTTAATAATAAATCTACTCCTTCTCGTCTACTCAACCTCAGTTTAGGTCCTAAATATCTACCCATATAATTTTTCTCCATACTCTAACTATTAGAGTAATTTTACACTCGTCTCTTTTTAGGAGGACGACAACCATTATGAGGAATAGGGGTTACATCCGTTATGTTAATAATGCGAAATCCGGCAGCATTTAAAGCTCTAACACTAGATTCTCTTCCCGGTCCCGGTCCTTTTACCATTACTTCTAAATTTTTCAAACCATAATCTTTAACAGCTGCTGCACATCGTTCAGCTGCTATTTGTGCAGCAAACGGCGTAGACTTACGGGATCCCCGAAATCCTGAACCTCCCGATGTAGCCCATCCTAACGCGTTTCCCTGACGGTCAGTAATAGTAACTATAGTATTATTAAAAGAAGCATATATATGAGCTACTCCATCTAAAATTTGTTTTTTTACGCGTTTTCGTGATTTTGTTATTTTGGGCATATATATTTCACATTTTTTATTTTATTTTTTTATTGGTCTGCGTGGTCCTTTACAAGTTCGAGCATTAGTTTTTGTACGTTGTCCACGAACTGGTAAACTTTTTCTATGACGCAAACCCCGATAACAAGCTACATCTATAAGTCTCTTTATATTAAGAGACACTTGCCTCCGGAGATCTCCTTCAATAGGATATTGAAGCACTTGACTTCTTAAAAAGTCAAGTTGTTCTTCGGTCAAATTTTTTATTTTTATATCTTCACATATTCCTCCCGAAGAACAAATTAATCGAGCTCTACTTCTCCCAATACCATATATTGTCATTAAAGCTATAATCGCATTTTTATTCTCTGATACATTAATGCCTGCTATACGGATCACTATATGCTCCTATGGAATTAGATGAAATACCTAATCTAATATTATTATAGATTGTATCAATCTATAAGTAAAGATACACTACTTCTTACTAATTTTACCTAATTTACCTATCCTTGGCGCTGTTTATGTTTAGGATCAGTACAAATAATTCTTACTACTCCTCTCCGAGTTACTATTTTACAATTACGACATAACTTTCTAACCGAAGTTCGTACCTTCATCAAGGCTCCTAATTAACGTTCATAACCTTTCAGTTTAGCTTTTTTCAAAATTGACTCATATTGTTTAGACATCATTATTGTTTGTATTTGAGACATAAAATCCATAATTACTACTACCACAATTAGTAAGGATGTTCCTCCAAAATGAAATGGAACTCCCAAAGATCCTCGTATCAACTCCGGGAATAAACAGATTATAATTATATATAAAGCCCCCATTAAAGTTAAACGATTCATTATTTTTTTTATATACTTGGCCGTTTGTTCACCAGGTCGAATTCCTTGTAAAAAAGCTCCAGATTTTTTTAAATTATCTGCAGTTTCTCGTGCATTAAAAACTAAAGAGGTATAAAAAAAACTAAAAAAAATAATTGCTATCGTATAGCTAAGTATATATAAAGGTCTTCCGGGTTGAAAAATATAAGCTAATTTGGTTAACCAAGTCCATCCTAAACCTCCTCCAAACCAAGAAGCTAGGGTAGCAGGAAATAAGATAATGCTAGAGGCGAATATAGCTGGTATGACTCCCGCCATATTCACTTTTAACGGTAAATGAGTAGTATGATGTTGTAAAGTCACTATATTAATTCTTCGTATTGGCTGTCGAAGAGCATAATGAACTTTAATTTTTCGTTGTCCTCTTTCAACAAACACAGCTAATAAAGTTACAATAAATACCATCATTACTGTTATCAAAAGCTGATAAAAATGTAATTCACCTAATCTAAAATGTTCTATAGTTTTTCCTAGAGCTGGTGGTAATCCTGCAACTATTCCAATATAAATAATAATTGATATCCCATTTCCAATTCCATGTTCAGTTATCTTTTCTCCTAACCACATAAGTAACATAGTACCGGATACTAAACTAGTAATAGCTGTTAAATAAAATGAAAATCCGGGAAATAATATTAATCTCTGCATACCCGGCATATTAGATAATCCAAATGCAATGCCGATGGCTTGAAGTAAAGCTAATAGGAAAGTAGAATAACGTATATACTGGTTAATTTTACGTCTTCCTATTTCTCCTTCTTTTTTTAAATCTCCTAAACCTGAATGTAGCACAGTAAGTAATTGTATTATTATTGATGCAGAAATATACGGCATAATTCCTAAAGAAAAAATTGAAGCATGACTTAAAGCTCCTCCTGAAAACATATTAAACATTTCTAAAATAGTTCCTCGTTGTTTCTCAAATAACTGAGAAATTATAGTTACATCTATACCTGGAAGAGGAATCAAAGAACCAATTCGAAAAACTATGATAGCTACTCCAACAAATAATAATCTCCTTTTAAGAGATTGAAATCCTCCTTTATAAGTCTTCAAGTCTAAAGTAGATGAGATTTTATTTATCTTCATATATATAATTAATATCCTCTATTTTTCCTCCTGCAGTTTTAATAGCACATTGTGCTCCCTTACTTACGCGTATACTGCCATCAATAATAAGAGGAAGACTTATTTGTCCCGAGGAAATAATCTTAGCAAATCTGATTTTATTACTTACCAGACGATACTTTTTTAAAATATTAAGATTAATATTTGTACAATTTATCTTTTCAAGATCGCCAAGAATAATTTGCGCAGTTTGTAATTTTTTAAGGGAATGAAATCCCACTTTAGGTAACCGTCTATATAAAGGTGTTTGTCCACCTTCAAAACCTCGATTCATTTTATTACCAGATCGCGATTTTTGTCCTTTATGTCCTCTTCCACCGGTTTTTCCTAATCCGGATCCAATGCCTCTTCCTAATCTTCTAGGATTTTTCTTAGAACCTAAAGGAGGACTAATAGTATTTAAATACATATTTACTGAACCTCTTCTATCTTTAGGAGGTATGAAATGGTTTTTACCATGCCCCAAATTTCGGGAATGTTTTGTCTCATTACACTATGTCCAATATATCGTAATCCTAGACCTTTTAAAGTTGCTTTATGTTTTGGAAGACGACCAATAGAACTTCTCATTTGAGTAATTTTTATCATTTTAGTCATTTTATTTAATATTAACAGTAAATTTCTTCAATTTTTTTACCACGTTTCCAAGCAATCATTTCTGGAGTTTTTATACTAGAAAGTCCTTTTATAGTGGCACGAACTACATTAAGAGGATTGGTAGAACCATAAGATTTGGCTAATACATTTCGTATACCTGCTACTTCTAAGACTGCACGCATTGCTCCTCCTGCAATAATACCCGTTCCTTCAGAAGCTGGCTGCATATAAACTTTAGTACCAGTATGAAATCCCTTTACAGGATAATATAAAGTCCCATGATCGATATAAAAATTCATCATATTTCGACGTGCTTTTTCCATGGCTTTTTGAATGGCCATAGGTACTTCGCGAGCTTTACCATAACCAACTCCTACTCTACCATTTTTATTACCTACTACAGTAAGAGCTGCAAAACTAAATATGCGTCCCCCTTTGACAGTTTTAGATACTCGATTTACAGAAATCATTTTTTCTTGTAAATCTCCACCGATCTTATCTATGTTCGAATTAATCATTTAATATTATTACACTCCTGACGATATCTTAAATCTAATTCTGATTTTTGTTATATTAATATATGCTATTTAACTGGATTTAGAATTTTAAACCTGCTCTTCTAGCAGCGTCGGCTAACTCTCTAATTCGTCCATGATATAAAAATCCTGCACGATCAAAAGATATTACTTCAATTCCCTTTTTAAGGGCACGTTCTGCAATAGTAGTGCCTACTATTCTGGCAGCTTCTTTATTACCCGTAAAATTTACTTTACGATTTATATTATGTTCTAAGGTAGATGCTGTAACATGCACTTTACATCCTTCCGGAGTATCCTGCAGAATTTGAGCATAAATATGTCGTGAAGTACGATGAACTAATAAACGTAGAATTTGTAATTTTTTTAATTTCATTCGCGTACAACGCGCTCTTCGGATACGAGCAATTTTTTTGTTCATAAGTTAGTGATCTTACTTTTTTTTAGCCTCTTTTAGACGAATTACTTGATTAAGATAACGTATTCCTTTTCCTTTATAAGGATCTGGTTTTTTATAGCAATAGATATTTGCTGCAGTTTGACCAATTAACTGCTTATCAATTCCTTTTAATACAATTTCAGTAGGAGTAGGACATTCTACTGTAATTTCTTCAGGAATTTTATACTCTATTAAATGAGAAAAACCCAATGCTAAATTTAAAATTTTTCCTTTCATAAAAGCACGATAGCCAATACCCACAAGTTGCAGTCTTTTTTCAAAACCTTCTGTTACTCCAACTATCATAATTTTTATCAGTGCTCTAGCTGTTCCGGCTTGGGTCCATCCATTAACAAAACTGGAAGCAAAAGGTTTACAAGTGATGATATGATCCATGGAAATAATTTCTACTGCATTATGAATTAGACAATGTAAGGTACCTTTAGGACCAGAAACCCAAATATTTTGTCCCTTTAATTTCACTAAAACATTTTGAGGAAGAGAAATAGGACATTTAGCTACTCGCGACATATCTTACTCCTTTATTAAGCTACATAACAGAGAATTTCTCCACCAATTTGAGCTTTGCGAGCATTTCTATCCGTCATAATTCCTCTGGAGGTAGAAATTACTGCAATTCCTAATCCGGACATTACTTTAGGTAAGTTTTTTGAACGTTTATATATTCGTAAACCCGGACGACTTATACGTTGAATATTTTCAATAACTGCTTTTCCTAACAAATATTTAAGTTTTATTACTAATTCTTTTTTAAGATCCCCTTTAATATTATATTTATCAATATATCCTTCACTTTTTAAGACTTCAGCAATAGAAATTTTAATATTAGAACAAGGCATACTGATAAATAATTTCTTGGCGGCTTGACCATTACGAATACGTGTAATCATATCAGAAATAGGATCTTGCATGCTCATATTAATTTACTCCTAAAGTAATCTTCTCTAATTTAATATTACCAACTAGCTTTTTTTAGTCCTGGTATTTCTCCCCGCATAGCTGTTTCTCGAATTTTCATTCTACTTAGTCCAAATTTTCGTATAAAACCATGAGGTTTACCTGTATGTAAACATCTATTTCTTTGACGAGAACGACTTGAATCTCGAGGGAGAGTCTGTAATTTTAATACTGCACTCCATCGTTCACTATAGGAACTTTTAGGATCAGAAATTAAATTTTTTAAAGATTTTCTTTTTTCTAAAAATTTTGCAGCTAATTTAATCCTTTTTATTTCTCGCGATAACATTGATTTTTTAGCCATATTAAGTTATTTTGTCCTTACTTCCGAAATGGAAAATTAAAAGCACTTAAGAGAGCATAGGCTTCTTCATTAGATTGTGCAGAAGTAGTTATAGTAATATCCATTCCACGAACATGATCAATTTTATCATATTTTATTTCAGGGAAGATCATTTGTTCTCGAATTCCTATACTATAATTACCAAAATTATCAAATGATTTAAGAGAAAATCCTCTAAAATCCCGAATACGAGGGATAGCAATATATATTAATCGTTCTAAAAATTCCCACATTCTATTTCTTCGAAGAGTTACTTTACATCCAATAGGATTACCCTTTCGGATTTTAAATCCTGCTATAGATCTATGAGCTTTAGTAATTACAGGTTTTTGTCCTGAAATAGCAGTAAGATTATCTACTGCTCCTTGTAAAAATTTTTTATCTGATAGTGTCTCTCCTACTCCCATATTTAATGTAATTTTATTTATTTTGGGTACTTGCATTACAGAACTATACTGAAATTTATTTATCATATTATTGATCACAATCGTTTTATATATTAATTTTAAATTAGGCATCTATTACTCCACCAAATATTTATTATTTTTTTTAAAAAATCTTTTTTTCTTACCCTGATGCCATTTAAAACCAATCTTATCTGCTTTGCCAGTTATTTTATTATATATAGCCACATTAGAAATGTGGATAGGCGATTCTTTGACAATAACTCCTCCTACTTTATTTAAAGCAGGAATCGGTTTTTGATGTCTTTTAATTAAATTAATATGTTCTACAATTACCTTCCCTATTGATAAAACAGCTTTTACTCTACCATGTTTACCTTTATCCTTTCCAGTTAATATTATTACTTCATCTCCAGAACGTATTTTAGCAGCCATAATAACTCTTTCCTTATAAAACTTCCGGGGCTAGAGAAATTATTTTAGAAAATTTTTCATTTCTTAATTCCCGTGTTACCGGACCAAAAATTCGAGTACCCACCGGTTGATGGGTAGTATTATTTAATAAAATACACGCATTTCCATCAAAACGAATAAGGGATCCATCACTACGGCGTATACCTTTTTTAGTGCGTACTACTACCGCTTTCATTACCTCACCTTTTTTAACTTTTCCTCTAGGTATCGCATCTTGGACAGAAATTTTAATTATATCTCCAATATTCGCATATCGTCGACGTGTTCCTCCTAGAACTTTAATACACATAACACTTTTTGCTCCAGAGTTATCGGCTACTGTTAGTATGGTTCGTTCTTGTATCATGAATTTAATATTTCCAATTCTTCGTTAGAAATCTTTTTGTTAACAGTTAATATTTTTTTCTACAATTCGGACTAATATCCATGATTTAGTTTTAGATAAGGGACGACACTCTCTAATTTCTACTAAATCACCTATTGCACATTCATTATTTTCATCATGAATATGAATTTTTGTAGTACGTTTAATAAATTTACCATAAAGATAATGTTTAAAAAAACGTTCAATACATACCACCGCACTTTTTTGCATTTTATTACTACTTACTCTTCCTTGAAGAGTTTTAATTTTATTCAGTGCTGACATTTCTTTTTACCTTCTGCTAAGACTCTTTTGATACTTGCAATTTGTCTCCGTAACTTTTTTAACACAGAAGTCTGCGTTCCAGGCGCAGAAAAACATTGCATTCTTAATTTTAATTTTTCTCTCTTTAAGTTTAGTAACTCTCTTTCTAGATCTGGAATGTTTTTGTTATCTTTATATTTAATTTTCATTAAATTACCAATTTATTTTATTTATAAAAGTTGTTTTTAGAGGCAACTTTGCGGTGGCAAGCTTAAAAGCTTCACGAGCTATTTCTTCTGTCACTCCATCCATTTCATATAAAATTTTTCCAGGTTTCACAACTGCAACCCAATACTCAACATTTCCTTTTCCTTTTCCCATTCGAACTTCTAAGGGTTTTTCTGTAATGGGTTTATCTGGAAAAACTCTAATCCATATTTTACCCTGACGTTTAATAGCCCTATTCATAGCTCGGCGGGCAGATTCAATTTGACGAGAGGATAAACGTCCTTGCTGAATGGCTTTTAATCCAAAAATACCAAAATGTATTTTTTCCTGTACTTGTCCTCGATTCCGTCCTTTTTGCATTTTTCGATATTTAGTCTGCTTGGGCTGTAACATTAAACACAATCTCCTTACTTACGATTTTTTCGATGTGTTTTTTCTTTAAAAGAGTATATTTCGATCTTTTTTTCTGACATAGGATTAAGATTTGGATTTAGTCGACGATGTCCTAAAATTTCTCCTTTAAATATCCATACTTTGATACCTATCACTCCATAAGTAGTTAATGCCTCACCAATACTATAATCAATATCCGCTCTAAATGTATGTAATGGTACTCGTCCTTCTCGAGACCATTCGGTTCGAGCTATTTCGGTTCCACCTAATCTACCACTTATTTCTACTTTTATTCCTTTCGCACCTGCTCGCATGGCATTTTGCACCGCCCGTTTCATGGCGCGACGAAACATTATGCGTCGTTCTAATTGAGATGCGATGCTATCCGACACTAACTTAGCATCTAATTCTGGTTTTTTTATTTCATGTATATTGATTTGAGTCGGACTTTCCGTAAGATTAGCTACTTGTTTCCGTAATTTTTCAATATCTTCTCCTTTTTTTCCTATTACAATTCCTGGACGTGCTGAATGTAGAGTTATTCGAATGCTTTTAGCAGGACGTTCAATAACAATGCGAGAAATATAAGCTTTGGATAGTCTTTTCATGAGAAATTGACGAATTTTATAATCGCTTTCTAAATTGGCAGAAAATTCTTTAGTATTTGCGTACCATGTTGATATCCAAGTTGTAATAATTCCTAGTCTAAGACCATTCGGATGTGTTTTTTGACCCATTATCAATCTCCAGATCTTAATTATCTGATACAATTATTGTAATATTACTAGTGCGTTTTAAAATCTGATCCGCTCGTCCTTTAGCTCTGGGCATAAAACGCTTCATTGTTAAACCTTTATCTATCATAATTTTGCTTATTTTTAAACAATCCATGTTGATACCATTATTATTTTTTGCATTAGCAATAGCTGATGCTAACACTTTTTTAATAAAAGCCGCTGATTTTTTTTTATTAAAATTAAGAATTTTTAATGCGTCGGCTACTTCTTTTCCACGTACCAGATTCGCAACTATGCGAATTTTTTGTGCAGAACATTTAGCATTGCGATATTTTGCAATATTTTGCATTATTACTCCTTAGCGTTTTTTAACTTTCCTATCTGGTATATGTCCTCGATAAGTACGAGTAGGAGAAAATTCTCCTAATTTATGTCCTACCATTTCTTCAGTAATAAATACCGGAATATGTTGACGTCCGTTATGAATAGCAATAGTCAAACCAATCATATTAGGAAATATAGTAGATCGACGTGACCAGGTTCGAATAGGTTTTTTATCTTTGTTCTGTACGGATTTTTCTATTTTTTTTAATAAATGTAAATCAATAAAAGGTCCTTTCTTAATAGAACGAGGCATTTTAATTATCCTGCATAAAATAATGAATTATTTTTTTCGGTGATGAATAATAAATTTATCAGTACGTTTATTATTACGAGTTTTTTTTCCCTTAGTAGGTACTCCCCAAGGAGTAACAGGATGTTTACCAAAATTTCGACCTTCTCCTCCTCCATGAGGATGATCAACAGGATTCATAGCAGTACCTCTAACAGTGGGACGAATTCCTCGCCATCTTTTAGCACCTGCTTTTCCCAGCACACGTAACATATGTTCATTATTACCAAGTTCTCCTAATGTAGCTCTACACCGATCCGCTAGCCTCCGTACTTCGCCAGAACGTAATCGAATAGTAACATAAGATCCTTCACGAGCAATAATTTGAGCATATGAACCTGCAGAACGTGCTATCTGTCCTCCTTTTCCGGGTTTAATTTCTACATTATGGATCATAGTTCCTACTGGTAAATTAATCAGAGGTAAACTATTACCAATCTTTATGGCAATATTATTACCGGATTCTATTTGATCTCCTTTTTTTAAATCTTTCGGAGCTAAAATATAACGTCTTTCACCATCCTGATATAAGATCAGAGCAATATTAGCAGATCTATTAGGATCGTATTCGATCCGTTCCACGCAAGCCGAAATATTATCTTTATTTCTTTTAAAATCTATTAATCGATACTGTTGTTTATGTCCTCCTCCAATATGACGAGTAGTAATTTTTCCCTGGTTATTTCTTCCTCCCCTTTTGAATTTACTTTTTAATAACGGAGAAAAAGCTTTCCCTTTATATAAATTTTTATTTACTACTTTTACTACATGACGACATCCCGGAGAAGTAGGTTTACATTTAACCAGAACCATTTTAAATCCTTCTATATCTAGCAATTATTATTGATTTAATCATTAATACTTTTCATAATTTCATCAACTTCACAACCCTCTTTTAAAGATATATAAGCTTTTCGCCATGTATATAATCGTCCAGATTTTCCTAGAGACTGATTTTGACCATAAGCACGCATTCTTTTTTTCACTACTACGATATTAACACTCTTTACTTCTAATCCGTAAAATTTTTGGATAGCTCTTTTAATTACGGCTTTGCTACTATTTTTCTCAACTCTAATTACAAGAGTATTTTTGTGTTCTAGAAATTGAGTTGATTTTTCAGAAATATGGGGATAATATAATACTTCCATAAGCATTTCATCTTTCATGATAACATTACCTCTAATTGCTTAATTGCATCAATAGTGAATATTACATGATCAAAAGATAATAAACTGATTGGATTAATAGTAGTAATATTTTGTACATCTACTCCATATAGATTGCTTGCCGCCCTACTTAAATTAGTTTCTACTTTAGTCAAGTAAATTAGTGCTTTTTTTAAAGCTAGATCTTTTAATTTTTGTACTAAAATTTTAGTTTTTGGTTGTTCAATAAAAAACTTTTTAAATACCAAAATTCTATTTTGACGTAATAATTCAGAGATAATACTTTTTAAAGCTCCTCGATACATTTTTTTATTTACTTTTTGAGTATGTAGTTGAGGTTTAGCTGCAAATGTTACTCCTCCTGAACGCCAAATAGGACTTTGTAATGATCCCGCTCGGGCCTTCCCCGATCCTTTTTGACGCCAGGGTTTCTTCCCTGATCCTCTCACTTCACCTCTACTTTTTTGAGCTCTAGTACCTTGTCGCGCTGTTGCCGCATAAGATACCATAACTTGATGGATTAGTGGTTCATTGTATTTAAAGTTAAAGAGAAAATCAGAAAGCATTATAGACATAGGAACATCTTTGACAGTTAATTCCATAAAGAATTACTCCTCAAAGGATATTCTTTGATCGCGGGTTTGATAAAAATATTAGTACCAGTAGCTCCTGGTACTGATCCTTTTACCATGATAAAATCATTATCTAAATCAATTTCAACTACTCGTAATCCTTGGATAGTGACTCGTTGATTCCCTAATCTTCCTGACATTTTTTTCCCTTTAAATACTCTTCCTGGTGTCTGATTTTGTCCAATAGAACCTGGTACACGATGAGATAAAGAATTACCGTGAGAAGCATCTTGAGTATGAAAATTCCATCGTTTTACGGTTCCCGCAAAACCCTTACCTTTTGATGTACCAGTAATATCGACTTTTTTAATATCTCTAAATATCTTTAGATTAATACCTTGACCAACCACAAAATTATGACTTTCTTCCTTTGATAAAGAAAACTCCCAAAATCCTCGTCCCACCTTAACGCCCGCTTTGTTACAATGTCCCGCGTGGGATTTAGAAACTCTATTTGGTTTTTGTTGTCCCGTAGTCAACTGAACAGCTTGATAACCATCTTTATCACAAGATTTTATTTGGGTCACAAAATTAACATTTACTTTAATAACTGTGACTGGAATAGATATCCCTTCCGGAGTGAAAAATCTAGACATTCCGAGTTTTGTTCCAACTAATCCAAACATTATTAACCTCGTTATTATAACTATCCTAAACTAATTTGTACTTCGACTCCCGCTGCTAAATCTAGACGCATTAAAGCATCTACGGTTTTTTCGGTAGGTTCAATAATATCAACTAAACGCTTATGAGTTCGTATTTCATATTGATCTCGTGCGTCTTTATTAACATGGGGTGAAATAAGAACAGTAAAACGTTCTTTATGAGTAGGCAGAGGTAGAGGTCCCCGTACTTTTGCCCCCGTTCGTTTAGCAGTCTCAACAATTTCATATGTAGATTGATCAATAAGACGATGATCAAAAGCTTTCAAACGAATTCTTATTCTTTCATTAGGCATAATAATCCTATTAGTTAACTACTCTCACTATATAAAATATTTTAGAAAAAGAGTGAATTAAAGAGACGATACAATTTCACCAATCATTACTACTATTTTAGTATTATACAGAATAATAAAAAAAATAAAATTTCCTATTATTTTTTTATGTTCGATATTTAGTTAATTTATAACTTTAGTTACTACTCCCGCTCCTACAGTCCTGCCACCTTCTCGAATAGCAAAACGTAAGCCTTCATCCATTGCAATAGGATAAAGAAGATTAACTTTCATTTTGATATTATCTCCAGGCATAACCATCTCTATTTCGGGTGGTAAAACTATAGTTCCTGTTACATCGGTAGTACGAAAATAAAATTGAGGACGATACCCCTTAAAAAAGGGAGTATGACGACCTCCTTCTTCCTTATTCAGGATATATACTTCAGAATCAAAGGTAGAATGTGGTTTAATTGAACTCGGTTTAGCTAACACCTGACCACGTTCAATATCTTCCCGCTTAATTCCCCGTAACAGCACTCCTATATTTTCTCCTGCCCGTCCTTCATCTAATAATTTACGAAACATTTCTACTCCAGTGCAGGTAGATTTTACCGTATTTTTGATCCCAATAATTTCTACTTCTTCTCCAACTTTAATTATTCCTCTTTCTACTCTTCCAGTAACTACTGTTCCTCGTCCGGAAATAGAAAATACATCTTCTATAGGAAGAAGAAAGGGTTGTTCTATTGCTCTTTTTGGTTCAGGTATAAACTCATCTAAGTACGTAGCTAAGTTAAGAATTGGTTTTTCCCAGAGCGGATCTCCTTCTAATGCTTTTAGCGCTGATCCTCGTACAATAGGAGTACTTTCACCCGGAAAATCATATTCTGAAAGTAAATCTCGAACTTCCATTTCTACTAATTCAAGGAGTTCTTCATCATCAACCATGTCACATTTATTAAGGAAAACAACGATATAAGGAACGCCTACTTGCCGACCTAATAATATATGTTCTCTAGTTTGAGGCATAGGTCCATCGGTAGCTGCTACAACTAGAATTGCCCCATCCATTTGAGCGGCTCCTGTTATCATATTTTTAACATAATCCGCATGTCCAGGACAATCAACATGTGCATAATGACGTTTAGGAGTATCGTACTCTACATGAGAAGTATTAATAGTTATTCCACGAGCTTTTTCTTCTGGAGCATTATCTATTTGATCAAAAGCACAAGCAGCTCCACCAAAATTTTTAGATAATACTGCAGTTATAGCAGCAGTAAGAGTAGTTTTTCCATGATCTACATGACCTATCGTTCCAACGTTAATATGAGGTTTAATACGTTTAAATTTTTCTTTAGACACTGAATAATTCCTTAATAAAACTTGATTATTTACAAAAAAGAAGACGTTGTTGCTAACATGCCTTATTTACTACGTAATTCAATAATACTTTTGCAAATCTGATCTGGAGCTTCTTTATACTTAAAGAATTCCATAGAGTATGAAGCTCGTCCTTGAGTTTGAGAGCGAAGATCTGTTGCATATCCAAACATTTCCGATAAAGGTACCTGAGATCGAATAATATGAAGAGAAAAAGTTTCTTCCATATTTTCAATAAGCCCCCGCCGACGATTTAAATCACCAATAACTTCGCCCATATATTCTTTTGGCATCTCTATTTCTACTTTCATTATGGGTTCCAGAACTATAGGTTGGGCTTTCCGAAATGCTTCCTTAAAAGCTAGTGAAGCAGCAATTTTAAATGCCATTTCTGAAGAATCTACTTCATGATAAGAACCATCCAGAAGTGTAACTTTGACGTCAATAACGGGATAACCGGCAATAACTCCAGTTTTTACTTGTTCTTGAATGCCTTTATTTACGGCTGGAATATACTCTTTAGGAATTACTCCTCCTACAATAGCACTCACAAATTCATATCCTAATCCTCCTGATTTCAAAGGTTCAAGTTTTAATAAAACATGTCCATATTGTCCTCTTCCCCCAGATTGTCTTATATATTTACCTTCTTGTACGATGGTATCTCGAATAGTTTCTCGGTAAGCCACCTGAGGTTTACCAATATTAGCTTGAATATTAAATTCTCGATACATTCGATCTACTAAAATTTCTAAATGTAATTCTCCCATTCCGGCTATAATTGTTTGTCCGGATTCCTCATCAATCCATACATGAAAAGAAGGATCTTCTTTAGCTAACTTATTTAGAGCTAAACTCATTTTTTCCTGATCTAATTTAGATTTAGGTTCTAGTGCTACCGAAATGACTGGTTCTGGAAAATCTATTTTTTCGAGAATAATCGGGTAATTAGGATTACATAAAGTATCTCCTGTAGTAACATGTTTTAAGCCAATAGCTGCTGCTATATCACCAGCACGTACTTCTTTAATTTCTTCTCTTTTATTAGCATGCATTTGTACTAAGCGACCCAAACGTTCTTTTTGATTTTTTGTAGAATTATATACTACATCTCCAGTAGTAACCATTCCTGAATATACTCGAAAAAAAGTTAAATTTCCTACAAAGGGATCATTTGCAATTTTAAATGCTAGGGCAGCAAAAGTTTCGTGATCTTTAGAATTACGATCTACTGTATTTTTTTGATTCGGGGCAATTCCTTTAATCGCAGGTTTATCAATAGGAGCGGGTAAAAAATCAATAATTGCATCTAACATAGTTTGCACTCCTTTATTCTTAAAGGCTGATCCACAAGTCACTAAAAGTATCTCATTTTTTAAAACTCGTTGGCGTAATGCACTTTTTATCTGATTTTCACTAATATCGTCGCCATTTAAATATTTGTTCATTAATTCTTCGGAATTTTCTACTGCAGCTTCTACTAAATGTAGATGCCAGTGATCTGCTATACTTTTCATTTCTTTAGGAATATCTTTATATATAAATGTTAATCCCTGATCCTCTGGATTCCACTTTATAGCCTTCATTTTTATTAAATCTATCACACCCGTAAATTTATCTTCTTTACCTATTGCTAATTGAATAGGTACTGGATTAGCGGCTAATTTTGTTTTTAATTGATTTAAAACTTTTAAAAAATTTGCTCCCATTCGATCCATTTTATTAATAAAAGCAATTCTCGGTACATTATATTTATTAGCTTGCCGCCATACCGTTTCAGATTGAGGTTGAACTCCTCCTACAGCACAATAAATCATTACTACTCCATCTAGCACTCTCATGGAACGTTCGACTTCCACTGTAAAATCTACATGACCGGGAGTATCTATAATATTAATCCGATGCGGGGAAAATTGTTTTGCCATTCCTGACCAAAAAGTAGTAGTAGCTGCCGATGTGATAGTAATACCACGTTCTTGTTCTTGTTCCATCCAATCCATAGTAGCCGCACCATCATGAACTTCTCCCATTTTATGATTAATACCGGTATAAAATAAGATTCGTTCGGTAGTAGTAGTTTTACCAGCATCTATATGTGCACTAATCCCTATATTGCGGTAGTGGGTAATAGGAGTAGTTCTTGCCATTTATCCTCTCTAAAAATTTTAATTTTTAATATTTAATTTATTGATAATCCTGTTTCCGAAAAATAAAAATATTTTAGAAAAATTATTTATCTTACCAACGATAATGAATAAAAGCTTTATTAGCTTCTGCCATCTTATGTACTTCTTCACGTTTTCTCACTGCATATCCTTTATTTTCAAGAGCATCATAAAGTTCATTAAAAATACGTAAAGACATTGATTTATCTTTTCTCTTGCGAGCTGCTTCTACTATCCAACGCATGCCTAAAGTATTGCGTCGTGACATTCGTACTTCTACTGGAACCTGATATGTGGCACCCCCTACCCTACGAGATTTTACTTCCAGCGAAGGTCGTACATTATTTAATGCACTTTCAAAGGCTTCTAAAGGTGTTGTACCACATCTTTGAACTAAATTATTTAAAGCTGAATACACTATTTTTTCTGCTATTGATTTTTTTCCATTTTTCATTATTATATTGATAAATTTAGCTACTACTTCAGATTTAAACTTAGCATCTGAAATAATATGACGCTGTCCTATTATTCGACGACGTGGCATGATCCAACTCCGAAAATTTTGGTAGTAATACTGACTAATTAAGTACTGTTGAACTAATAGTGTTAATTTTTATGTTTTTTTACTCCATATTTCGAACGAGATCGTTTGCGATCTTTGACACCAGAACAGTCTAAAGCTCCTCTGACGGTATGATATCGAACTCCGGGTAAATCTTTTACACGACCTCCCCGAATCAGCACGACAGAATGTTCTTGTAGATTATGTCCTTCTCCTCCAATATATGAAGTTACTTCAAAACCATTAGTTAAACGTACTCGACATACCTTACGGAGAGCAGAATTAGGTTTTTTAGGAGTAGTAGTGTAAACTCTAGTACATACTCCACGCTTTTGCGGACATGAATTAAGTGCCGGCACATTACTTTTAGTGATTTTATTTTTGCGGGCTTTTCGAACCAACTGATTAATAGTAGTCATATAATAAAAATTTATATCCTGTAATAAAAATTCAAAAGAAGAAAATAGATTGTAGTGCTGCCATCTCTGAGTGTCAAGATATATAGACAGTTATTCACCTGTTCTTTAATATTTTTGTTTAAAAACTTAAAAGATATTCGGAAAATTTCCATCTAAAATAATAGATAAGAATAAACTTTAAAATATCATATCTCTAACTCTAATTTAGAAATTTTTTTTAAAAAAAAGATCTTTCTCTTAATAAGAGTACTTTATTAGTACTGAATGCTACGAACATAATATGCCAATTATATTGGGATAATTACTCTTCTCCGAGATGATATAAAACATAATAATTTAAATTAGATTAAAATGCATAATAACAAAATAATTAATATTTATTAATAATGATATCCATAAATAACGATTTCTTTTCCACGGGATGAAATGAGATGTTTATTTTGCAATAGTTGAAATATTCTTCCTACTGTTTCTCGCGAACATCCTACAAATTGACTAATTTCTTGTCTAGTGATTTTAATTTTTATTCCATAAGGATGAGTAATAGCATCAGGTTGTTGAGCTAACTTTAACAAAGTTTGTGATATGCGTGCGGTAACATCTAAAAAAGCTAAATTATAAACTTTATTATAAGTAATTTGTAAACAATGAGTTATTTGTGAAAATAAATATTTAATAATTTTGGGTTTTACGTGTATTAACTGTATAAATTTATTATAAGAAATTTCAGCAATTTCACAAGACGTTTTAGCTCGGATCCATGTAGCGCCATAATTCATATAATCATTAAAGAATTGTAGCTGCCCAATAAAAAAACCTTGATTAAGATAGGATAATATTATCTCTTTTTCTTCCTTATCATCTTTAATCACTATAACTACAATACCTTTTATTAAGTAGAGTATTTTTTTTGATTTTTTGCCCGGATAGAGTAAATTACTTTTACTAGGATATTTATGGATATAGCAATGAGCTAAAACCCAATCTATGGTTTGAAATTGATCTTGTTTATTTGCTTCCATTCTGTTAACCTAGATCTAATTTTTCAATATTACAAATTTTATACTGGCTTATTACACTCAAATAAAGCTAATTAAAGTGATAATTCTCTAATCTAAGATTAGAGAATTAGCCATTCTTAAATCTAGAGAAAGGGTGAAAATTAATAATAATTGAGGTAAAAATATTCATATCATTTTAATAGCTAATTAGTAAATTCCTATATTCTAATTAGAAAACATTTATAAAAATGATATGAGTTAATAGGATGCTATTTTTATGGGGATAGAAAATATTAAAACTCAAGTGATAGTTATTGGATCAGGTCCTGCTGGTTATTCCGCTGCATTTCGCTGTGCAGATCTAGGACTACAGACTACCTTGGTAGAACGTTATCCTAATCTAGGTGGTGTTTGTCTTAATGTCGGATGTATTCCTTCCAAAAATTTACTTGATATATCTAAATTTCTTAAAAAAGCTAAAAATATGTCTCTAAAACGGATTATTCTAGAAGTACCGGCAATCAATATATCAGAAATTCGTTATTGGAAAGAAACAGTAGTAAATAAATTAAATAAAGGCTTAGATGTGCTAGCAAAAATGAGAAACATTAAAGTTCTTCATGGATATGCAAAGTTTCTTGATAAACATACAATAACAGTAAATAATTACCAAGATTCTAGTACTTGTGTTAAATTTGATAATGCAATTATAGCTACAGGATCTAAGTCAAAAAATATATCTCTTTTTCCTTCTCAAGATCCTCGTATCTGGAATTCTACTGATGCTTTATCCTTGCAATCTTTTGTTCCATCCAAACTCCTAATTATAGGAGGAGGTATTATTGGTTTAGAAATGGCCACTATTTATCAGTCTCTAGGATCGCGAGTGGAAATAGTAGAACTTGAAGATCAGCTTATTCCGAGAGTTGATAAGAATATCATAGAATTTTATTCTCAACAAGTTAGGAACTTATTTAAAATTTATTTGCAAACTAAAGTAGAAAAAGTAGTATGCCAAAGAGAAGGTATCTATGTAAGTCTGAAACAGAAAAATTTAATATTAGAACCCTCATGTTATGATGCTGTATTAGTAGCTATTGGCAGAACTCCCAATAGTCACTTTATTAATGCAGACCTGGCTGGTATAAAACGAGATCCACAAGGATTTATTATTGTTGATAAACAAATGCGTACGTCTCAATCACATATTTATGCAGTAGGTGATATTATAGGACCTCCTATGGTAGCTCATAAAGGCATTCATGAAGGACATATAGCTGCAGAAGTCATTTTTGGTAAAAACTATTATTTTTCTCCCAAAGTTATACCTTCTGTAGCTTATACTGATCCTGAAATAGCTTGGATAGGATTAACAGAGAATGAAGCTCGCTGCCAAGGTCTGAATTATGCATGTGCAGTATTTCCTTGGAATGTATTAGGACGTGCTTTAGCGTGTGATTGTGAACATGGAATAACTAAAATTATTGTTAATAAAGACAATAATAGTATCATTGGAGGGGCTATTGTAGGATATAATGCGAGTGAACTATTAGGTGAATTAGGAGTTGCAATAGAAATGGGTTGTGATATTGAAGATCTCGCTCTTACTGTGCATGCACATCCAACTTTTTCAGAATCTCTGGGAATGGCAGCAGAACTATTTTTAGGGAGAATAACAGACTTAATTAACTCTTCTACGTGTATCTAATTAAATTACATATCTGGTACTCTTGAGAGATATTTTTGTGTCTTTTTATAAAAAAATATTAAAAAAAAGTTTTTTTATAAATTATAACCGTAATAAATTTCACGCATTTCTTTCCATAATAAATCTTTAATTGCTATATATTCTTCAGAACTTAATGTGTGTGGTAAAATATTGAAAAGATATTTTTCTATATTTAATTCTTTTACTATCATCCGAGTATGAAAATAATTTTCATTATAAGCATTTACATCTCTCATCTGATACATAAGTTTAATATCATCCTTTATAAAATTTTGGATGGATTGAATCTCATGATCTATAAAATGTTTTTTTCCATGTATATCACGAGTAAAACCACGTACTCGATAATCAATCGTAACAATATCTGATTCTAACTGAGTAATTAAATAGTTTAAAGCTTTAAGAGGCGATATAATTCCACAAGTGGATACTTCTATATCAGCCCGAAAGGTACAAATTTTTCCCTCTGGATGGCTTTCCGGATAAGTATGAACACACACATGACTTTTATCTAAATGAATCACGATATTCTTAGAGACAATCTTTTCAGATCCTGGATGTGAAGAATCATTATATAAATGATTTATATTTTCTTCACTAATAAGTAAGGTAACACTAGCTCCTTGTGGATCATAATCTTGACGAGCAATATTTAAAACATTAGCTCCGATTAGTCTACATGTTTCCCTTAAAATTTCACTTAAACGTATTGCATTATATTGTTCATCAATATAATTGAGGTATCTTTTACGATCATCGGTATTTTTAGCATAACAAATATCATAAATACAAAAACTAAGGGTTTTGGTAAGATTATTAAAACCATGTAGTTTTAATTTTGACAATTTATTTTATCCTCCTTACTATTTTGTAATGAGTGATTTTTATATATCTATTCTATCCAATACATATTGTGGCATTGCAAAACTACTTATATGAATAGCAGGATTATAATACCGACAAGATAAGTTGGCGGATATATAATTATCTTTTAATACCTTTAAGTCTAAATTACCCCAAACGGAATTCTTAGTAGCCCAAGCAAAAATCATCATTCCACCATAATAAGAAGGTACAGAGGCTTGAAAAAATTTTACATCTTTAAAATACTTAATTAAATTAGAGTAACTATTGCTAACATATTCAGACTGTAAAAAAAATACTCCATTTTGTGCTACAAAAATTCCTCTTTCATGTAAACAATTATAACATCCTCGATAAAATTCGGGACTAAAAAGACGTACTCCCGGACCTATAGGATCAGGGCAGTCTACAATAATAATATCGAACTTATCCCTACAACTATTAACAAAGTTTACTCCATCCGAAATTTGTAAGGATACTCGCTGATCGCTAAAAGCATCACGACTATGATTAGGTAAATACTGGCAACATGCTGTGACCACCTTTTCATCTATTTCTACCATAATAATTTTTTCTATAGATTTATATTTGGTTACTTCACGAAGTGAAGCCCCATCTCCACCTCCTATAATTAACACTTTTTTAGGATGTCCATAAGCAACTAATGGTACGTGAGATATCATTTCATGATAGATAAACTCATCTACTTCAGTAGTTTGAAGAATCCCATCTAGAGACATAATACGTCCAAAAAAATTATTTTGAAATATAATTATCTCTTGAAACATAGTTTGCTCATGATGAAGAATATTTTCAATAAAAAAATATTGTCCAAAATTAGGATGGATTTTTTCATACCATATTGAATTTTTCACGATTTTTCTTTTTACCTTTTAAAGTGTAAAATATTTTTACTTCTAAAATAAATAGTTCTATTAAACTGTTGAATTAAAAATTAACAATAATTTTTTGTCTAAAATGAGAAAATTATATCAGAATTATATTTCGTTCTATTTGGAGAAAATATATCATAGTGTAATATAATTTGATCCAACCAATATTTAATCTTTCTGAATATTATTGTAGAATAAGGATATTTATTTTAGGAAGATTATGAAATATTTTATATTTATAGCTGATGGAGTAAGAGTTTGCTATCTAATGAACTATATTTTCTTACTCTATATTATATTGCTTACAAGCTATTTTATAGTTTTAAAAATTTTTCTCATTATTAGAGTAGAAAATTACTGATAAAAATATATTCAGTAGAACTGCTCTTCTATTTTACTTTTTTACACATAAGGAGGGAAATTATTCTTTTAAGGAATACTTACTTAAGATTAAGTTATTAAGGTCTAGACATACTAGTACATAAAGTGACTATTAAGACTAAAGGACTGATTTTTACTATTGAGCATAAATAGATAGTAGGATATAGGAAAAATATTATTTTTATCCTTGTTCTTTTTAACATTAGTTAACTAGAGTAGTTATACATATTCATTACTTTTTTTAGAAAAAATTTTCTTATCATTACTAAAATATATTTTTTATAATAAATTCCTAAAAATTTCAGAATAACATTTAACATGTTAATAAATATTTTCTCTTTCAATCATATAAATATTGTAATAGTGCTTTCTTATATTCAGATTCCATAATCTATAGGAGCTTTACCTATGAATTATGCACTACAACTTATCAATCTTATTAAAATATATCCGGGAGGTATGAAAGCCCTTAAAGGAATAACTTTAAAAGTTACGGCAGGGGATTTTTATGCTCTCTTAGGTCCAAATGGAGCAGGTAAAACTACTCTTATTGGTATAATATGTTCTCTCATTAATCCCACTGCGGGAAAAGTCAATATTTTTGGATATGACTTACAACATGATTCGATTAATGCGAAACTATTATTAGGACTAGTTCCTCAGGAATTTAATTTCAATCCTTTTGAAACTGTCTTACAAATAATCATTAATCAAGCGGGTTATTATGGAGTAAAAAAAAAGGAAGCTCTGAAAAGAGCGGAAAAATATTTGTATAAATTAGATTTATGGGATAAACGATCTCAAAAAGCTAGGTTGTTGTCAGGAGGTATGAAACGACGTTTGATGATTGTGCGAGCATTAATACATAGTCCAAAGCTTCTTATATTAGATGAACCAACTGCAGGAGTAGATATTGAATTACGTAGATTAATTTGGAATTTTCTTAATTATCTAAACCATAATGGAACTACTATTATTCTTACTACTCATTATTTAGAAGAGGCAGAAATATTATGCCGTAATATAGGAATTATACATGACGGTGTTATCATTGAAAATACTTCCATGAAACAAGTACTAGCAAAACTCAAGAAAGAAACTCTAATTTTAGATTTATCTCAAAATAGCCCGACACCTAACTTAAATGATTGTAATTATAGGTTAAAAGATTCATGTACTTTAGAAGTAGAAATTGACCGGCAACAAGGGTTAAATAGTATTTTTAATCAGTTAAATAATCAAGGTATCCAAGTATTAAGTATGCGAAACAAAGAAAATAGACTCGAGGCATTATTTGTAGATTTAGTCCGACCTAAAATCGCAAGGAGTACAAAATGACTCAGATATACTGGATTGCATTAAAAAGTATCCTAAATAAGGAAATTAATAGGTTCCTACGATTATGGATTCAGACCTTAATGCCTCCGGTAATAACTATGACATTATATTTTATAATATTTGGTAATTTACTCGGTACACGTTTAAGTAAAATTCATACTTTTAATTACTTACAGTTTATTGTACCAGGTATCATAATGATGGCAGTAATAACAAATTCTTATTCTAATGTAGCCTCTTCTTTTTTTAGTGCCAGATTTCAGCGTAATATTGAAGAATTATTAGTAGCGCCCGTACCTACACATATAATTATTTTAGGATATGTAGGAGGAGGGATAGCTCGAGGAGTATTTGTTGGATTACTAGTTACCATGGTATCTATATTTTTGGTCAGTATCCCGATCCACTCTTGGTTTATGATTAGTTTCACTTTACTACTAACTGTAATAATGTTTTCACTTGCTGGCTTATTAAATGCATTATTTGCTAATAATTTTGATGATATTAATTTAATACCTACTTTTATACTTACGCCCTTGACATATCTAGGAGGAGTTTTTTATTCCATCAACCAATTACCTCCTTTTTGGCAAACAATTTCAAAATTTAATCCTATTGTTTATATGATTAGTGGTTTTAGATATGGATTTCTAGGTATAACAGAAGTTCCATTAATACTAACTGTGTTAGTATTAATAATATTAGTAGTAATTTTGTATTTAGTAGTATGGATATTAATCCATCGGGGTTTTGGACTAAGAAATTAATTATTTTTCACCGATAGTGACTTCTTTATCTAACCTGGGAGGTAAATATTTTTTAAAAATTTTATCAATGTAGATAATATCAATCTAGTCAATAAACCATATTAATTTTTTTTAGTTATTTTTTATATTTATTTTTAATATTAACCTAATATTTGTTTTTCACGTATTTCCGCTAATGTTTTACATTCGATACATAGTTCTGCATTAGGATTGGCTTCAAGTCTCCGAATCCCGATTTCAATTCCGCAGCAAGTACAAAAACCGAAATCTTTCTTTTCAATTCTTCCTAAAGTATGTTCTATTTTTTGGAGTAATTTTCGTTTTATATCTCTAGTACGTAATTTTAGGTTAAATTCTTCTTCTTGAACCGCACGATCAATAGGATCAGGAAAATTAACGCTCTCATTTTTCATAAAATGAACTGAATTTCCTGATTTCATCAAGAGCTGTTGTCTCCAGGCCTTAAGTATTTTTTTAAAATGTAATATTTGAAGTTCATTCATATACTGTTCATTAGAATTTTCTGGATATGGTTTAACACCTGCAATAGAAAGAATACTGAGAGATGATAGAATTTTATCATGTACTTCGGTCATAAGATAGGATCCTTATATCGTTAATAATCGGTCACTACTAGTAGTAATTAGATAATAATCCATTAAGTTGTGCTAAATTTCTTGGAAGAAACATAATAAATTACTAATATGCAATTCGGAATAATTATCTACCTTAAGTAGGATCTATGTAGTAAAATAACATACTTATGTTTAGTATAGTTATAATAAGTAAAGTAGAATATCAGAAATTAGACTATATGCATACTGGAAACTATAATTTTTCCAGTATTATGTTAATACTAAGTGAGTTAATTAGTCGTGATAAGGAGTTTGTTTGACCAAAAGTAAATTAAAAAAAATTATTAAATATTGTGTAATACTATTAATGGTCAGTCCCATATTATGTGGTTTAGCATATGGGATTAATCTAGATATGCAGATTCGGAAGAGGGTATCAAAACAATCATTAGATATTCCTATGACAATTTATAGCAGAATAGTAGTCCTAGGAAGAGATAATGAACCAAAGATAAAAAACCATATAATAAAAATGCTTTTAGCTAATAATTATCGGGCAGTTACTAATATGGAGCGTGATGGTGATTTTATTATCACTAATAATACGATTGAAATTCGCCGACGTAAATTTAATTTTCCGCAATCTCCTGAGAAAGCCATTCATGCTGTTCTAAGATTTAGAGATGATATCCTATATTCCATATCTAATTTAGCTAATGGCCAACTTTTACCTAGTCTTAAAATAGATCCCATTATAATATATATATTACATAGTGCTAATGGAGAACAACATTTATTTCTACCTCGTAGGGAGTTTCCTAATACGTTAATATCTATGTTACTAGCTACTGAAGATAATAATTTTTATCACCATGGGGGAATACAGTTGTCGGCCATGGCTCGCGCTATGATTGCCAATATTCACGCGGGTAAAATAGTTCAAGGAGGAAGTACATTAACACAACAACTGGTCAGAAATTTATTTCTTAGTAATAAACGTACTGTTATCCGTAAGCTAAAAGAAATATATATGTCTCTAATTATGAATGTTCGTTATAGTAAAGAAAATATACTGGAGCTATATCTAAATGAAGTATATTTAGGACAAAATAATGGCAATGAAATACATGGTTTTCCATTAGCTAGTCTTTATTATTTTGGAAGACCTGTGAATGAATTAAATGTAACACAGCAAGCTTTATTAATAGGAATGGTAAAAGGAGCTTCAATATATAATCCTTGGCACCATCCGAAGTTAGCTCTCCAACGACGTAATTTAGTGTTATCTATATTGAAAAAACATGGCAGTATTAATACATTTCAATATCAAAAATTAATTTTCTCTCCCTTAGAGATAAAACTCCCAGGGCAAATAATGCCTATCGTGCCCGCTTTTATTCAAACAGTTACAAGCGAATTAGATAAAATCTTATTGCATTTAGATCGAAAAAATTTTTTGGGAATAAAAATTTTTACTACTTTTGATCCGGTATCGCAACAGAATATCGAAGAAACAATTCTAGAAGAAATACCTAAGTTACGTAAAAAAAATAATTTGCCAGATTTAGAAACCGCCGTAGTAATAGTAGATCGAATGAAGGGAGAAATTAGAGCTATAATAGGGGGTTCTTTACCAAAATTTCCCGGTTATAATAGAGCATTGCAAAGTCGACGTTCTATTGGATCTTTAGTAAAACCCGCTATTTATTTAGCTGCATTAAGTACCCCAGAGCAGTATAAACTGAATACTTGGTTAGACGATAATCCTATTGCACTGCAGCTTTCTAATAAAAAAATATGGAGACCAAGAAATTATGATCATAAATTTGTAGGAAAAATTATGCTTCTTGATGCTTTAGTACATTCTATCAATATTCCTACCTTAAATCTTGGTCTGGCATTAGGACTTGATAAAATTAATGAAACACTGTGGAATTTAGGAATAGATCAACAACACCTGAATATGCTACCTTCATCTTTATTAGGATCAGTAAATTTAACTCCTTTCGAAGTAACACAAATGTATCAAACATTAGGTAGTGGGGGGATAAAATCAAAATTATATAGTGTGCAGTCTATTATCACGCCAGAAGGAAAAATAATCTATCAAAAAAAACCAAACTTGCAACTAGTTATTGCTCCTCAAGCTGCTTATTTAACTCTTTATAGTATGCAACAAACTGTCTTGCGTGGAACTGCTTCTACATTAGGAAAAATTTTTTTAAGTGCTAAAATAGCGGCAAAAACAGGTACCACTAATCAATTACGTGATAGTTGGTTAGCCGGAATAGATAGTCAAGAAATAGTAGTAATCTGGGTAGGTAGAGATAATAATGCTTCAACACAACTTTATGGATCGACGGGAGCATTAAAAATATATCAACATTATTTACTACAGAGAATACCAACACCATTATTGGTCAGTATTCCTGAAGATATTACCCAAGTTAATATCGATCATTTAGGTAATTTTACTTGTAATGCAGATCACATCTGGCGTACCATTCCTATCTGGAATAATACACATATTTCTCAGTGGTGTTAAGATTAATCAGACTCTAGTAATATTGAATTATTCAGTGAGATTATTATGATCAGACATAAATTACCTGCTATCCATTTAACAACCGCGGCTATTTCTAAAATAGCCACTTTATTATTGAAAGCCAATAATCCTAATCTTAAATTAAGAGTTTATATTACTGGAGGAGGATGTAATGGATTTGAATATAAATTTACTTTAGATGATAAAATCATATTAGGTGATTTTATTATCGAAAAGGATAACGTGTCCTTAATAGTAGATGATCTTAGTATCCAATATCTACACGGGAGTAGAATAGATTATATACAAAAGTTACAAGGATCACGTTTTATTGTGACTAATCCAAATGCAAAAATTACGTGTAGTTGTGGTAACTCTTTTACTCCTTAAAATTATCAAACGAAAAGAATAATGATAAAATTTATGAATAATTATTGTGCAATTTTTAATATAACACCATATACTACCTCTACTTAGAGAAAATATTCATTGCTCAATAAAATAACCAATTTGGTTATTCCTCGTTTGAGGATAATAAAAATTAAAAAAATAGATATTTTTGTATATATTTTTTTTAAAAAAACTAGTAATATAATTTTGTGTAGTAGACAAATAACTGGTATTTGAAATACTCTTAAAAATCAATTTTAACTTCTAAAGAAAGAGAATTGGATTAATGAAAAAAACTATCTTAATTTTTAGTAGTTTACTAGCTATTATGGGAATTAGTCTGGCTAGTAGTACACCTATTAAATCTCCGGTCAACGATAACATTAGTAAGGTTAAGATTCACCAACAAGTTCCAACTTTAGCTCCTCTGATAAGGAAAGTTATACCTTCTGTAGTAAGTGTTAATGTGGAAGGAATCGAAACAGTTAAAACAACTTCCAAATCTCCTACTATCCCATTTTGGCGCCTGTTTCCTTTTTGTGAAAAAGGATCTCCATTCCAAGATAGTCCATTCTGTAAACCACAGAAGAAAACAGAACGACAAGAATTTGCCGCTTTAGGTTCAGGAGTTATTCTGAATGCTGCTAAAGGTTATGTGGTTACTAATTGTCATGTTATTAGTAACGCTACAAAAGTACAAGTTAGTCTTAATGATGGACGAATATATGATGCCAAAATAATTGCAAAAGATCGTTTGTCAGATCTTTCCCTACTCCAGCTTATAGATTTTAAAAATCTAACAGCTATTAAATTGGCTGATTCTGATACCTTGCAGGTAGGAGACTATTCCATAGCTATTGGTAATCCTTTTGGATTAGACAATAGTGTTACATCCGGCATTATTTCGGGATTAGAGCGCAGTGGAATTTATAAAACTACCGAAGATAATAATACCGAAGATTTTATACAAACTGATGCTCCAATTAACCGGGGAAACTCCGGAGGTGCACTAGTTAACTTAAAAGGGGAACTAATAGGTATCAATACTGCTATTTATTCTCCTAGAGGAGGAAATATAGGTATTGGATTTGCAATTCCCAGTAACATAGTAAAAAATATTACTTCCCAGATGATCCAATATGGTCAAGTCAAAAGAGGATCTTTAGGTCTTAAGGTTACCGATCTCACTGCCTCCTTGGCAAAGGCTATGAAAATCAATATCAATCGCGGGGTATTTGTAAGTTCCGTTTATATGCATTCCTCTGCTCAGAGGGCTGGAATAAAATCCGGGGATGTTATTATTTCTATCAATAACCATTCTATTGATGGATTACCCCCCTTTAAAGCAGACTTCGGTTCCTTTCCTATTGGGGCTAAAATATCTCTAGGACTATTGAGAAATGGAAATAAAATTAATGTGAAAGTAACCATAGAAAAAATTCAACATTCTCCCAAAAAGACTCCTATTGTTTATAGGGGACTAGAAGGAGCAAATTTTAGTAATATTAAAATTAAGGGAGAAAACTTACTAAAAGTAGACAGTGTCGATCAAAAAAGTAATGCTTTTCTTTTAGGGTTAAGACAAGGAGATATAATCTTAAGCGTGAATGAAAACCACGTTAATAATATAAAGGAATTACACAATTTACTGCTTAGTCCACCTCCTTACTTAGCTTTACATATTTTAAGAGGAGAAAACAGCCTTTACTTATTATTAGAATAAAAGCTGTTTTTTTACAGCAAAAAAATTTCTGGATTTTAATGAGATGGTTGGTCTGTGATGAAACGAAGTTCTTTGTAACTAGGATTAATTAAATTTTTAATTGATAAAAGTTTATCTAAATCTTCTGGATTTAATAGTTCTAGTTCTAAGACTACTTCGCGTACACTTTTACCTGTAGCAGCACATATTTTTCCTACAATATCACCATTATGATGACCAATATAAGGATTCAAATAAGTGATAATTCCAATGGAATTTAATACATATGATTCACAAACTCTTTTATTGGCAGTTATGCCTGAGATACATTTATCTTTTAAAGTAGAACAGGCGTTACTAAGGATATTAATAGATTCAAAAATGGATTGACCAATAACTGGTTCCATTACATTAAGTTGCAGTTGTCCAGCTTCGGAAGCAAAAGTAACACAAGTATCATTACCAATTACTTTAAAACATACTTGATTCACTACTTCTGGAATTACAGGATTTATTTTTGCTGGCATTATAGATGAACCTGCTTGTAATTCTGGTAATTTTATTTCATTTAATCCCGCTCTGGGTCCAGAAGAAAGAAGTCGTAAATCATTACAAATTTTAGATAATTTTACTGCAAGACGCTTTAACACACTATGTACCATTACATAATCTCCACAGTCAGAAGTAGCTTCTATTAGATCTTCCGCTGCCCTACAAGGTAAATTGGTAACAGAAATTAAGTTTTTTACCACTAATTGTTGATATCCTGGTGGAGTATTAAGTCCTGTGCCAATTGCAGTAGCTCCTAAATTTACTTCTAATAAAAATTTACTTGAGTCCAGAATATTATTGATCTCCTCATTAAGTGAAATTTGAAAAGCCTTAAATTCCTGTCCTAATGTCATCGGTACTGCATCTTGTAACTGTGTTCTACCCATCTTTAATATATTTTTAAATTCAGTAGATTTTTTCTTAAAACTCTCTACTAATTTTGTTAAATTAGTGACTAATTTCTGTAATAAGGTATAGATTGCAATCCTTAATCCTGTTGGATAGACATCATTAGTAGATTGACATTGATTTACATGATCATTAGGATGAAGATAGTGATATTCTCCTTTTTGATGGCCCATAATTTCAAGGCCAATATTAGCTACCACTTCATTAATGTTCATATTTACTGAAGTACCGGCGCCTCCCTGAAAAACATCAAGCGGAAATTGATTTTGATATTTTTCATTATAAAGAATCAGATTACATGCTTTAACTATAGTATCCGCAATATTACTGGGTATTACTTTTAATTCCTTATTAGCTAATGCGGCCGCTTTTTTTACCAATACCATAGCTTTAATGAATTCCGGGATATCCCTAATTTTAGTATTACTAATAGTAAAATTTTCTATCGCACGCATAGTATGGATGCCATAATAAACATGTAATGGAATTTCCCTAGTTCCTAAAAGATCTTGTTCTTGACGAATATTTTGTTTGGTCATCGCAACCTTCATTTTATCATTAATAAAAATCCTCTCAATTTAGAGAGGTCATAATTCTTAATTTTATTATTTTAAGCAAAAAATAAAAAAATTAGCAAATATTAAATTATGTGATTTGATGTAATCTATTTTATTATCATAAGTAGATAGAACCTTTTCTGAATATTTAATAATTTTTTAAAATCTTGGAAAAATTTTATCTTGACCCCTTGAAGAGAATAAAATTATCCCCAATCCATATTTTATACTTATAAGTCCGGATGCTAGACGAGTAAGTAGTCCGGTATAAAATTAAAACGAACGATTGGACTTCTTAAAGGAGATCTATTAATGAAAATTCGTCCATTGCATGATAGAGTTATCGTCAAACGTAAAGAAGTAGAGTCTAAATCTGCCGGAGGTATAGTTCTGACTGGAGCTGCCGCGGGAAAATCGACTCGGGGTGAAGTGTTGGCGGTAGGTAATGGTCGTATTCTAGACAGTGGAAAAACAAAAGCCCTGGATGTAAAAGTGGGTGATACTATCATTTTTAATGATGGGTATGGTGTCAAATCAGAAAAAATCGATAATGATGAAGTTTTAATTATGTCAGAAAACGATATTTTGGCGGTTATTGAATTATAAACTTATATATGAAATGAATTTAAGGGAAAAGAACAATGGCAGCTAAAGACGTAAAATTTGGTAATGACGCTCGGATCAAAATGATGCGAGGTGTAAATATATTGGCAGATGCAGTAAAGGTAACTTTAGGACCTAAAGGTCGTAATGTAGTATTAGATAAATCATTTGGGTCTCCTGCGATTACTAAAGATGGGGTGACTGTTGCACGTGAAATAGAACTTGATGATAAATTCGAGAATATGGGTGCACAAATGGTAAAGGAAGTCGCATCTAAAGCAAACGATGCGGCCGGAGATGGTACTACTACTGCCACTGTATTAGCTCAATCAATTGTTAATGAGGGACTCAAAGCAGTTGCAGCTGGGATGAATCCCATGGATTTAAAAAGAGGAATTGATAAAGCAGTTATCGCTGCAGTTGAAGAACTAAAAAAAATATCAGTACCTTGTTCGGATTCGAAGGCTATTGCTCAGGTAGGTACCATATCTGCTAACTCAGATGAAAGTGTTGGTAATCTTATTGCTCAAGCAATGGAAAAGGTTGGTAAAGAAGGAGTTATTACGGTTGAAGAAGGAACAGGTTTACAAGATGAACTCGATGTTGTAGAGGGGATGCAATTTGATCGGGGTTATCTATCACCTTATTTTATCAATAAACCAGAGACTGGTACCATAGAACTAGAACATCCCTTTATTTTATTAGTAGATAAGAAAATATCTAATATTCGAGAAATGCTCCCTATCTTAGAAGCAGTAGCAAAGTCTAGTAAGCCGTTACTGCTAATTGCTGAAGATGTGGAAGGAGAAGCTCTCGCTACTCTAGTTGTTAATAATATGCGGGGAATTGTAAAAGTCGCGGCCGTGAAAGCTCCGGGATTTGGTGATCGTCGTAAAGCCATGATGCAAGATATTGCTATTCTAACTAAAGGAATAGTCATTTCTGAAGAAATTGGTTTAGAACTTGAAAAAACTAGATTAGAAGATTTAGGTCAAGCAAAACGGGTGGTTATTAATAAAGATACAACCACTATTATTGATGGAATGGGTGAAGACCAAGCTATTAAAGGTCGTATATCTCAAATACGCCAGCAAATAGAAGAAGCTACATCTGATTATGATAGAGAAAAATTACAGGAACGAGTAGCTAAACTAGCTGGTGGAGTAGCAGTTATTAAAGTAGGTGCTGCTACTGAAGTTGAAATGAAAGAAAAGAAAGCTCGAGTAGAAGACGCTTTACATGCTACTCGTGCAGCAGTACAAGAAGGAGTTGTTGCCGGAGGAGGTGTAGCTCTCATACGTGCAGCAGATCAAATCTCTTCTATTAAAGGTGATAACGAAGATCAAAATATGGGTATTAGAGTTGCACAACGAGCTATGGAAGCTCCACTTCGTCAGATTGTCGCTAATTCTGGAGAAGAACCTTCCGTTATTGCAAATAAAATAAAAGCTGGTAATGGTAACTATGGTTATAATGCTGCCACAGAAGTATATGGTGATATGTTGAGCATGGGAATTCTAGATCCTACGAAAGTAACGCGCTCGGCATTACAATATGCAGCATCTGTTGCCGGTTTAATGATTACTACGGAATGCATGGTTACAGAACTACCCAAAGATGAAAAGTCTGAAATGAATGCCCCTGGTGGTGGAATGAGCGGTAACATGGGTGGCATGGGTGGAATGATGTAATTAGCTTTAAAATTATATTTGTCATATATACCTCTGCCTTATATGGCAGAGGTTTTTATGTTGATTTTAAAAACATTAATAATTTTAATTATGTTATATCCAAATGAAATATCATTCATATTATACTTTTCAGAGTTTAATATTATCTCTTCAGTATTATTGGAATTCTCAAGGTTGTATTCTTAGTCAGCCTATAGATTTAGAAATTGGAGCTGGAACTTCACATCCTATAACATGTCTTTGGGCTAGCGGTTCTGAACCTGTGTCCGCAGCTTATGTTCAATCTTCTAGACGGCCTACAGATGGTAGGTATGCGGATAATCCTAATCGGTTACAACATTTTTATCAATTTCAAGTAGTTATAAAACCATCCCCTAGTAATATTCAAGATCTATATCTTCATTCGTTACTTTCGCTAGGTATAGATCCTGTAAATAATGATCTTCGTTTTATAGAAGATAATTGGGAAAATCCTACCCTAGGAGCATGTGGTATAGGGTGGGAAGTGTGGTTAAATGGGATGGAAATTACTCAATTTACTTATTTTCAAAAAATGGGAGGATTAGAATGTAACCCGGTTATGGGAGAAATAACGTATGGGTTAGAACGTCTTGCCATGCACTTACAGAAAGTCGATAACATTTATGATATTAAATGGCATATTGATGCTAATAACAAAACTTATACTTACGGAGATTTATTTTATCAAAATGAAATAGAACAATCTGCTTATAATTTTGAATATGCAGATATTAATTTTTTAATAAAATGTTTTGAACACTATGAAAAAGAAGTTCAAAAATTATTGAGTTTAGATCCTCCCTTATCGCTTCCGGCTTATGAATTAGTATTAAAAGCTAGCCATAATTTTAATTTACTGGAAGCCAGAAAATTATTTTCGGTCACTGAACGTCAGCAATATATTTTACGACTGCAGGATCTAACTAAAGCAGTTATTATGGCCTATGTTAAATCTCGTGCTCCATAAAAATTACCCAACTTCCAAGAAAAACTAATAATATTAATTGTAGTTATGAAGAAAATAAAAAATTTTTTAGTAGAAATAGGTACTGAAGAACTACCATTTCACACCCTTCCTCACATTGCAGAAGAATTTGCTGTCCATTTAATCCAGGGATTAGAGAGTGCTCATTTAGCTTATGAAGAAGTAAAATGGTATGCTACCCCTCGCCGTCTAGCAATAAAAGTAACTAACTTAATAACTAATCAGCCTTCTTCTTATACTAAAATAAAAGCACCCCCCTTATTACAATTATTTAATTTAGATGAAGAACCTACAATTATAGCCGATCATTGGGCACGGCAGTATGGAATATCATTAAAAAACCTAAAAAATTTATTAAAAACAAAAGATAAAAAAGTTTTTTTTAAGAAAAAAATCCCCGGAAAAAAAACTATAAATATTTTACCGTACATAGTGAAAAATGCTTTATTGAAGATTTCAAAACAATCATTAATGCGATGGGGAAATAATAATATCAAATTTATCCGACCTATTCATACCATAACATTATTATTTGGGAAAACAATTATTGAGGATGTAATATTAGGCATAAAAAGTAATAACAAAATATATGGACATAGATTTATAGGAAAATGGGAAATAAACATTAAATGTGTTGATGATTATCCTAATCTTTTAAAAAAAAGAGGCAAAGTTATTGCTAATTATCAAGAACGAAAAGAATTAATAAGAAATAAGATTGAATCTTATGCTCTTAAGATAGGAGGTAAAGTAGATATTAATGAAAGAATATTAGATGAAGTAACTTCGCAAGTAGAATGGCCAGTAATTTTAACAGCTAATTTTGAAAAAAAATTTCTCGGAATTCCTCTCCTTAAACATCTTCTTCAAGAAAAACATAAATATTTTATTATTTATGATAAAAATAATCGTTTACTTACTAAAGTTATATTGGTAGCTAATATTGAATCGCATAATACTGATCAAATAATACTCGGCAATGAAAAAATGATTCATTCTCGTTTATCAGATGCTTGGTTTTTCTTTCAACTAGATCGTAAGAAACGTCTAATAGAATTCTTACCCCTATTAAAAAAAGTTATGTTTCATCAAAAATTAGGCAATATGTTCGATAAAACGCTACGTATTCAAAAACTCGTAACCTGGTTAGCGATCAAAACTAATGAGAACCGAGTTTATTGTAAACGAGCAGCATTACTGGCTAAATGTGATCTCATGACCAATATGGTTTTTGAATTTCCTGAAACCCAAGGAAAAATTGGCATGTACTATGCTCTTTTAGATGGAGAAATTAATTATGTTTATAATGCTTTAAAAGAACAATATCAACCTAGTTATAAAACAGATCAATTACCATGTAATGCTATTGGAATAATTTTAGCCATCGCGGATAAAATAGATACATTATCCGGAATTATTAGCGTGGATTTATTTCCTACCGGTGATCAAGATCCATTTGCATTAAGACGGCTAGCGTTAGGTATTATACGTCTTCTTATTGAAAAGAATATCAAATTAGATTTGCGATTTATTATAGAAAAATCTATTTTTTTCCATAAGAAGAGTTTAAAAAATATGAACCTAGTAGATGATATAATCAATTTTATTTTTGCTCGGTTACGATCCTGGTATCAGGAAAAAGGATATAGGATTGAAAATATTAAAGCAGTTTTATCCAGAAAATCTACTGATCTTATAGATTGCAATGCTAGACTTCAAGCACTGGAAAAATTTTATTTAATACCAGCATATAAGACTTTAATTATTATCTATAAAAGAATTTCTAATATTTTAGATAAGTTTCCAGTAATTTTATATGATCATATTCAATTTGATCTTTTAGAGCAACCCGAAGAAATTAAGTTAGCTGTAATTAGTACTAACTTAATTACTAAATTGAAATCTTATTTCATTAATCTACGTTATGAAGAAATTCTGTGTGAATTAGTAGAATTAAATGAAGGAATAAATACTTTTTTTAAAAAAGTTATCATTAATACACCAAAATATAATATTAAAGTAAACAGATTGACTTTACTATCACAATTACAAACTTTATTCTTACAAGTAGCTAATTTTTCTAAAATTAACTAATGTTAATAAGAGTACCGATGATTTTTACAAAGGGTATCGTAAGAAATACATAACCAGATGTTTGTAATTTAATTTAGCAATTGATCCTTAAAAAGAAAATTTTAAAAAAACAATCATTCATTAACTTCTCTAAATAATATTTAGAATATAATAGTTTCTATAATGGAATAATATATTTGAGTTAATAATTGTAAATAAGATATTTGAAAATGTTCATTAGATTGATGAATCCTCTTGTGAACAGGACCTAATTCCATTATTGCGCGATAAATACGAATAATAAATCTTCTATGCAAGTAGCTCCCGTAGTTAAAACTTGAGGAGTAATACCTTAAAAATAGTTAATAGTATTAATTAATTACTACCTCAATGAGGTGACCATGATAAGTAAAATATCGTGGACCATATAATGTCTAATCTAGATTGGAATTCAATATATAATATTGGAATACAGAGTCGGGATATTTTTTTCAAGTATCTTCACTAGAAAATGTTTCCAATCTGGAATTGAATTTTATTGATAATTCAGAAGGAATAAGATTAATACTAGTTACTGAGTTAATGCCATTTTTTATGATAGGTTCAAATGCAGGAGCATTCTAATTTCTAATATTTACCCTAGAAACAACATCGGTATGTCTTTCAAAAGCAAAATATTCTTCTTTTTCCGGCACCTCCCAAAAATTTAAAATATTTTTAAAATTCATTTTGAATACTAAAAACCATTTTTCTTAATCTGTCCATAAGCCGAATTTTACATCCTGTATCATCCGGACTATTAGATTTACAAGTAATTAATTATTGAGTAAAGCTTAATAATAGGACATATTAACATTTATTATCTCCGTACAATAATATTCTGTTTAATTCTTCAGTGTGAGTATACTTTTGCGTAGTTAAAAGTACTCTAACAAAAGTTGTTCTAATTTATGTTGATCAGAAGAAAAATTTCGGATGCCTTCGCAAAGTTTTTCTACTGCCATTATATCTTGATTATATTGACATCTAAAAAAAGATTCATTAATGTGCGTCGAAAATATTCGTGCTTTTATTTTATTACCAGGATGGAGTTTTCTCTCTATAGGTACGGTAAGATTTTCTAACAGCTCTAGAAATTGCGGAGATATAGTTAAGGCATCACATCCGGTAAGAGCAGTAATTTGTAAAATATTTCTAAAACTTGCACCCATAACAATTGTTTTATAACTATTTTTTTTGTAAAAATTATAAATATTTCGTACAAAATTTACTCCCGGATCTTGTGTAACATCATACTTTAAATAATTTATAGTATGTTTCTGATACCAATCAGAAATTCTTCCGACAAATGGGGAAATTAAATAAGCTCCAGCATCTGCACATGCTTTTGCTTGAATATAAGAAAATAATAATGTCATATTACAATGAATGCCTTCTGTTTCTAACTGTTTAGCTGCTTGAATTCCTTCCCAAGTAGAAGCAAGTTTAATAAGAATACGAGATTTGGGTATCCCTAGATCTTGATACAACTGTACTAACTTACGTGCTTTAGCTATACAAGCAAATCGATTAAAAGATAAGCGTGCATCTATTTCGGTAGAGACTTTTCCAGGAATATATTTTAGAATTTCTAATCCAATATTAATTAAAAATTTATCGCTGGCATTTACCAACTGGATATTTTTATTACCACCTAAATGTTGCGCATATATAATGGCATCTTTCAGTAAGGGTTGATACTTTTCTAATATAGCTACTTTTAATATTAAAGCCGGATTAGTAGTAGCATCTGTAGGATGATAGCGAATAATTTCGTTGATATTACCACTATCCGCCACAATTTTAGTGTATTTTCTAAGTAATTCTAATTGATTCATAAATAAGATATACTTTCCTATTAATAAATTTTTTAATTAGTTTAGTTATAAACAACTTTTTAAAAAAGATAAATTTAAAGAAAAAAATTAACTTAAGTAGATTAACTTAATCTTAATTAAGATTAAGTTAATCTAC